>NZ_BSQC01000011.1:0-216060 GCF_030268145.1 Brucella sp. NBRC 12950 | reverse complement strand
TCATCACTTCGGACTTGGCCATGGCTTCTTCAGCGCTAAGGTGCTTCCACGGATTGGGGCCGAGGTGGTCACCACCCAGAATAAGGCGGCTTGTATCAAAACCGAGACGTGCAGCAATGTCTTCGACGAAACGGCGGAAATCTGCAGCTGTCATGCCGGTATAGCCGCCATCCTGATTGACCTGATTGCAGGTGGCTTCGATCAGAACGTCGGTGTTGGTTGCAATGCCTTCAAGAAGGGCTGCTTCGATAACCAGAGGATGTGCCGAGCAGATCGAGGTGATGCCGCCCCGCGCCCCGCTCGCATAACGGGCGGGAAGTTTGCTCAAGGTCTGAGTGCTACTCATAACGGGACTCCATTTATAAGGTAAATTTCAGAGAGAAATGCGCTGAAGATGACTATCCAGAGCAAGCACCTCTGGCAGTGGCGTTCCGGCACCAAGGTTTGGGCTAGCTACGCCCATTACATCGGCAGGCACGACACAGGCCGCGCGAATGGCTTCTTCAAGCGGCACGCCGACATGCTGAACGAGATTGGCAAGGCAGCCGACCATGTCGATATGAGCACCTGCCAAGGAACCCGCCGCATTAACGAGTGCACCATCGCGCACTTCGATGCGCTCGCCATAAAGTTCGAAATGATCCGGGCCTCCAATGGTCGACATGGCGTCGGATACAAGGAACATGCGGTCGCGCTTTGGGCGCGCACGCCATGCGACGCCGACCATTTCCCATGTCACATGATGCCCATCAACAATGATGCCGACGAAAGCATCGCTGCCAATTGCAGTGCCGACCACACCGGGCTCCCGCGATGTCATTGGCGGCATGGCGTTGTAAAGATGGGTGAAGCAGCTGATGCCAGCTTCAAGCCCGGCGCGCGCCTGTTCCGTTGTGCCGTTGGTGTGACCGGCGGAAACCACGACACCCATATCGGCGATCTCGCGGATCGTGTCGCCAGGCACCATTTCCGGAGCCAGCGTTAACATGACAGGCACATCCGCCTTGCGCAGAATTTGCAGCGCTTCAAGCGTGGAAACATCCATCGGGCGGATGAATTCAACGCGATGCGTGCCTTTGCGGGCAGGGTTGAGATGTGGGCCTTCGATGTGCAGGCCGAAGAAACCATCCATGCCCTTGCATTCAACGGCTGCATGGGCTGCCTGAATGATGCGCTCCGGCTCGCAGGTAATGAGCGTCGGTAGAACCCAAGCAGTGCCGAGTTTGCGCAGTGTCGCGACGATGTGCGCGATACCTTTTGCACTGGTTTCCGAGTTTAGCATGACGCCACCAGCACCATTGACCTGCAGGTCGATGCAGGCTGGCATCAGCACGTGCGGCGTGAGGTCCGGCGTTTCATCCGATTTGCGCGGGCGAAGACGATCGACGCCATGCCGGCCGATCTCGGCTACGAGGCCAGTCTGAAGTCGCCCATTCAGAAATACATAATCGGGGGCGACAAGACGGGTCATTGGCTTTCTCCAGAATGATTAAGTGCATATAGCGCAACGCCACGGGCACCTGAACTATCACCGAAACGTGCAGTTCTGATGGCGGGTATGCGAGTGGGTCCGAGCTTGCGCTTTTCAAATGCCTTTGAGACGCGTTCGGCTACACCATCCATATTGGAAAGGCCGCCGCCAAGAACGAAACAATCCGGATCGACAACAAGCTGCATGGTCAGAAGCGATTCCGCCATTAGATCACCCCAGTTATCGAGAACTTTTTCTGCGTTCGCATCGCCATTGGACGCGCGCAATGTGAGTTCCTGATTGGAGATTGTCTCATTGAGCTTGATCTTGGAAATATCGGCGAGGCCCGTGCCAGAAACATAGCGTTCCATGCAACCCGTCTTGCCGCAGCCGCAAGGGATCAATGGCAGGTTCTGCTCGCTCAGAACGCGTGCAGGCATACCCGTGTGACCGATTTCCAGTGCAAGACCATTATAGCGCGGCGGAATTTCGCCCTTGATGACCACACCAGCGCCCATGCCGGTGCCGACAATCAGGCCGATCATCGCTTCGCTGCCTTCTGCTGCACCGCCATGCGCTTCCGAATAGGCGAAAGCCATACAGTCGTTCATCAGCGGAAAGCTGCGACCGAAACGTTTGACCAATGCTGTACCCACATCGCGACCGGTGATGGGGATATTGGATGCAAAGCCGTGGCCGGTGGCTGGATCAATCCAGCCCGGCAGGCTGATGCCAACGGGCAGATTTGGATTGCCCGCCGTCTCGGTCAGCCATTCAATCTGCGCCGAAAGCCCATCGATAAAGGCCTCAAAGTCGCTGACAGGCGTTGGAATACGCCTTGTCAGAACCGTTTCCATATTTGCGTCGAACAGGCGGCCCTCAATTTTGGTGCCGCCCAGATCAATGGCACCGCAGATCATGCTGACCTCGTGTTTCATGCTGCAAAGGGGTAAATCTTAACCCCGGAAACAACGCGTGTCAGGTTGCCCTGATCAATAAATGGATTGTCGATGTTGAGATCGAGCTCTGCTGACCAGCGGGCAGACCAGATTTGCGCCAGAAGCACGTAAAGTACGGCGTCCCAGCGGCTGTCGCCGGTAAGATCAAGCGCAAGATCACAGCCTTCGCCGCCAACAGTCGTAACAGTCGCTGTCGGGAACTGCTGAGCAATTTCAGCTGCGATGTCGCGATCATAACGCGCGGTGTGCTGATCCGGGTGAATGAAGACCACAACGCGAGTGTTGCCGACAACCGAAGCTTTTGGTCCATGACGGAAGCCGAGCGTGCTGTCCCAGTTGGTCATGACCTGACCTGCGGTCAGCTCTAGTACCTTGAGTGCGCTTTCGCGAGAAACGCCGGTCAGTGCGCCGGAACCCAGGAATATTGCTCGGTCTGGATGCGGGGCAGGCGTTGCGTCGAGTTGTGCAATTGCCTTAGCGCCCGAAGCCGAGAGCTTGTTGAGCTTGTCGGCGACGTCAACCGTGCCATCAATGCAGGCGAGTGCCGACAGAAGCATCGTGGTATAGCTGGAGGTCATGGCAAAGGCGCGGTCATGTGTTGCTTCAGGCAGGACGATCACGCGCTGCTCGCCTGGGCCTTTAGCTGCACGAACTGCCAGTGCGCTTTCACCATTACAGGTAATGTTGAGCCGGTGCGCCTTCGGGAAATGCTCGTCCAGCAGGTCGAGTGTTGCGATGGTTTCCGAGCTGTTGCCACTGCGGCCAAATTGAACCACGAGCAGTTCCGCATCATCGGACAGCGTTTCGGATGGATTGGAAACGATGTCGGTGGTTGGAATGGCGGTAAGTGAAATCGCGTCTGCCTTGACCGATGCAAGAGCCTGACCGATGAAAGCCGAGGTGCCCGCGCCACTGAAAACGATACGCTTGATGCCCTTGGCGGAGATCCATTCACGGATTTCAGCCGACTGGGTGGCAAGAGGTGCTGCCCATGCCTGCCAGATACCCGGCTGCGCATGAATTTCCTGCCAGGTGTGGCTCGTTTCCAGTTTAGTCATTAACGCCGTCCTCTTGAGTACTGATGACACGCACACCGCGTTCGCGGATGCGGTTGGCTATTTCGTGATTGGGTTCAAGATCGGTTATGATCGCCGTAATCCGATCCATTGCGCAGATACGATGCAGCCGTGGTTTGCTGAATTTGGTCTTGTCGGCCAGTACGATGACACGGCCAGAAGCCTCGATCATCGCACGGTTTTCATGGGCCTCGTCTTCCAGAAAAGTGCTGACGCCTGTTTCGGGCTCAATGCTATCTGCACCCATGACGAACGTATCGAAACGCATCTGGGAAAGAGCCGTATCCACCAGTCGCCCGGAGACGGACATGGTCTCACGACGAATGCTACCACCAGTCAGCATCACCTGATGCTGCTTGTGACGAAGCACGGTCTGTGCAACGTCAAGACTTCTGGTCATGACGATAAGTGGCGCAAGGTCGCCTAGATGCGCTGCGAAGCGTTCTATGCTGGAGCCGTTATCAAACAGCACCGCTGTATCGCCTTCAAGCAGTTGGACTGCCTTGCGTCCGATTGCATCCTTGGCGTCGAAATTGACGGCGCGACGATCAACTGGATTGGCTTCCACGCCAGCGGGCACGAGGCCGGGGCGTTGGGCAAGCGATAAAGCGAGGTCGATGCGGAAATCGGCAAGGCCCGCATAGCCAAAGCGCTGGCAGAAGCGGATGAGAGTTGGTTCTGAAGTACCAAGCTGATTGCACAATTCGCGTGCAGTGGAGCGAATGAAGCCTACCGGATCGTTTTCGATCAACAGGCATATGCCACGCAGCTTCGGAGTAAGCTCCGGCACCGCTGCTTGCACAGTCTGATAGAGGTCTTCTGTCGGTTGCAACTCCGGCCCTTTCCTTGTGTTGTAATTTTCTATTGAAAAGAAAATTTTACTTCAACACAAATTTCTTATGTCAGTTGTTTATTTTAACACAAATTTTGTTTTGCTCCGTTTGCGTATCAGCCATTCCTGAGCACGGGTTGGCTGCTCAAATCAGGAAGGTGGCTGTCTGCCGTCGGCAATTGCTTTGAGGGCTGCTTGAAGCTCGGCAACCTTCGCTACTGTGGTTCTTGTGGCACCCGGCACGGCGAAGCCGAAATTTAGCAAAATCTCATCTGCATCGATTGGCGCACTGCAGGATGCATGAATTTCAGTGAGATGAGGCAATGCTGCCGCGATTGCCGGAAGTGTGCTTATATTCACGCCTGAACCCGGCATGATGATGATTTTGCCATTCGCTGCGTTCTGCATGACATTCAGGCGATCGAGGCCAGATATGGCTTTCAAGGCGCCGCCTGAACTCAAAATCCGGTTCATCCCAAGTTCAACAGCCAAGTGCACTGACTGCGCTGCATCCGGAGTAAGATCAATTGAGCGATGCAGTGCGATCTCAAGGCCATCGGCTGCTTTGACCAATCGCTGCAATGCATGCTTATCAAGCCTGCCATCGGGCAGATTGGCACCGATCACAACACCTGCAAGGCCAAGCGCGCGTGTTGCTGCAATTTCGGCTTCCATGATCTGCAATTCATCTTCGGTCCAGACGAAGCTGCCAGCGCGGGGCCGTATCATCACCATGATAGGAATTGGTGCTTTGGCCGAAAGTTGCATGAGGCCGATGGAGGGCGTCAGCCCGCCGATTGCGAGTGCCGCGCAAAGCTCAATCCGATCTGCACCGCCTTTGATCGCGGCGTCGAGCCCTTCAGCATCATCAACGCAGACTTCCAATAGTATCCGGCTCAAAATAATCCCCCTCAGTTTTTCTTGTACTCTACCTTTGCAAGTATCGCGACACCGGCCAATCCTGCGATAGCACCCATGATGGTGACGGTTCCATAGCCAGCAAAGCTTGTGCCGATCGCAAAAAGCGCCGTGCCGATGCCACCGCCGACAAACATGTTTATTGCGATCAGGGAAGCAGACAAGCCGGGCCGATCGTGAATGATACCAAGCAGATAGCTTATTGGCTGGCTCACGATCGCAGCAGCGCCGATCCCCCCAATCGCTGATGCGGCGTAAATCTCCCATCGTGTGGTTAGGAATGCAAGCCAGACAAGATAGATTGCGTAAAGCAATGATGCGACACAGAAAATGCTAATCTGGCTTTTGCGGCGTCCTATGCGGGCCCAGACGAGCATGAGGATTGCTTCAAGTCCTGCCACGAAGCCCATTACCATGCCGACATCTTCGACCGTACCACCACCACGCCCGGTAATGATTAGCGGCAAAGCGATGGCGTTCACATGTAAAACCGAGGTAATGAGCGCGGTTCCGATCAACCGAATGAGAACGCCGGGGGAAATCAGGCGCTGAAGATCGGCAACGCTTGATGGCTTTGTGCTTTGTACGTTTACTTCCGGCTTATGATCATGGGGCATCAGCGTCATGATCGACACAAAGCAACCAAGCGAAAGCAGCGTTGCAAAGGAATATGCAGTGAGAGGCGAGCCAGTTCCGGCAAGCACGGCACCGACGAGGCCGGGGACAAGAATCCACGCGATCGAAATCGCCATACGAACGATGGTGATCGAATCTCCGAGTTCAATCGTTGTCATTCCCGCCGAGTGATTGCGGATATTGGCGAAGAGCAGCGTGCTGATGACGTTGAAAAGTGCAATCGGACCAATTGTTGCCAGTGCAAAGACCCATGGCGACGGAAACAGCCAGATCAGGCCGAAGCCTGCAACGCCTAGGGCTGTAACGATAACCATCGGCGCGCGATAACGCCCGATGCGGTCTGATACCAGTCCGATGGCGATGCTGGCCGCGAGATTGGCCACGACGGCACAGAAGGCCACGACCGAATAGGTGAAATCGCTTAAGCCGATGACCCGGATGCCGACAATCGGCTGATAAGGTGTTGTGGCCGCCCCCGCAAAACCAAAAAACAGGATCGCGATCGTGCTGGCACGCACGATCGGATATTGCCGGACAAGATCAAGGCTCGAGGTCGACATTCAGTGCGCCACTATATCCAAAATAGTCTTTGTCCTGCACAGCTAAAACCGCACAGGACACAAGGATCAAAATAGCGGATGACGGCGTGCCTGCACAGCAAAGCGCAGCCAATCCTTTTCCGATGCTGGTGTCCATGCTGCTTCGGCGACCGCCAGCAGGCGTGGGAAGGTGAGGTCGTTGAAATAGGCGTGCGTAGTGAAATGTTCACACCAGATACATGCCTGAACACCCTTAAGATGCTGCGCCAGTTCCGGCGGGAAATCGCCCGCAGCCTCGTAAGCATAGCTTTCTTCTGGCGTAGAAGCGCCAGCCCAGCCAGCGCCTGGTTCCCACCAGTTATGCGAATGCGCCATATCAAGATAATAGGCCTGACCCGGCGTCATGACGACGTCATAACCCTGCTTTGCAAGCTCAATTCCAATCTCGGGTGCCTGCCATGCCATCAGCAGAGTGCCTTCCGACTGCACACCGCCGCCATGGGCTACTTCATTCCAGCCAGCGAGAACGCGGCCGCGCTGTTCCAGCATGATCTTGAGTTTGCGCATGAACCAGGATTGCAGTTCAAACGTGCCTTCAAGGCCTTCGCGCTCCATCAATTCGCGCGCAAGTGGCGAGCCGATCCAGGAATTGTCGGCCACTTCGTCGCCGCCGATATGGATATAGCGGCCCGGAAAAAGCGCAACGATATTGTCCAGGATCGTCTTCACAAACTCCCATGTCGCTGGCATGGCCGGGTTGAGCGCATTGTTCGTGAAGCCCTGCACTGTTTTGTAGGACTCATTTGCTTCATTTCGGTCCTGAAGATACGGCAACGCGGTCAACACCGCCTTGCAATGGCCAGGCATATCGACTTCCGGGACCACTTCGATGCCCAGCGATTGCGCGTGTTCGACAACTAAGCGTATTTGCGCTTGCGTATAGAAGCCGCGCGATGGTTCAAGCGTATCGCCCAATTGCGGCAGCATAACACTGTTCGGAGCGCGGGTTGAGCCGATCCCCGTCAGTTCGGGTAGTTCAGGTATTTCAATGCGCCAGGCTTCGTCGTCGGTCAGATGCCAATGAAAGGTGTTGAGGCGATACCAGGCCATGATGTCAAGGAACCTCGTGACTTCTTGATGCGTCCAGAAATGACGCGAAACATCGAGAAGGCAGCCACGCCAATCATGGCGTGGGGCATCTTCAATGCGGCCCGAGAGTGGGAATTTGAAGCGTTCTGCATCCTGCTTTGCACCATCAAGAATGTGTGCGAGCGCGACAAGACCATGGCGTGTGCCGTCGACGTCGGCACTCGTAACCGTGATCAGCTCAGCGGTGAAATCGATGGTGAAGCCGCTCTTTTTGATGCGCGCGTCGGTCTTTATAGAAACGGCGCGTCCGCCTTCGACCGACTTGAGTGAAAAGACCTGACGTGCTTGCGGGAATAGCCGGGCATGAAGCGATTCAACCAGCGACAGTGCACGCAGGCCAGCAAGATCGGTACCTTCTGCGGGGTGCAAAGCAATTGGTGTGCTGCCTGCCTCAGCACTAAACTTTACAGGCCATGGCAGCACGGCAAACGGAAGCGTAAGACGACCCTCCGGCAGACGCGGGCCGGGCAGAGGGAGATTCTGTCCCGAAAGTGCGAGTTCGCCGGTCTCAATGTGGATCAAACGGCCATCGGCACATTTGAGATAAGCCGTCTTCGCTCCGTCATTAACATGAAACGGTGAGCGATTAAGTGGTGCGACGCTCACCGTCCATGTTCCACCCGGCTTCAATGTGAAGCCTTTGGGTGCAGCTACTTCGTTGAAGCTGCCATCATGCAGGACGAAGTGTCCGTTCGTGATCTGCGGTTCTCCAACAATACGGGTAATGCTGGTGTAGCAAAGCGAGAAATCAGTCAGGGTTTCATCCGACAGGTTAAACACTTCGATTGTCATTGTTCCGGCTGGTGCAGGCGTTGCGACCCACGAATTTTCAAGTCGGAATAGGCTAGGCATGCAATTCTCCACCAGCAAATGTAAGCGCATCCCAAAAGGTCTAAACTACTTTCGGATAGATGCGGATTTTAGATATATGCAATTCCGCTGAGTCTCGGTCGCGTAGGCTTCCAATCGTGCGGTATTGAGTGTTTGGCCTTGTTAGTAACTATATCATCGCCTTCAATGAATTTTGTCCATCCTAAAATTCACCCACTCATGATTTAATGGTTATTAAATTCTTTTGCTGCGGATTTAGCATGACTTCATGCGCCCGATGGAGTGAGGTTTTATCGCGTCAACATCGCGGTTAAGTGCGCTGTGGCAGTAGGTACAGGAAGCTCGATTTGATATAAGCAATTGTTCTAATTCGAAAAAATTGCAACTCGCGCTTTCGTCGATTGGAATTTGAACAGATTGATCCGATTTCGAGCAATATGGTTTCTTTTCAGGCTGGCGTGCAGGAATGCTGTTTCTGAACCGCTTCAAGTCTGTGTGAAAAGTTTTTGTTTTGCTAAATTCTGTGTGTTTTTTCTTGACATTTTGTGGTGTAGATTTTCATCTTACTAAAAATCGCATGGGAGTTTATCGTGAAAGTCGGCATTGTAGGACTGGGCTATCGTCTGGGTTATTTGGGTTTTGTCTTCAATGCGCTTGATCCCGATTTCCAGATTGTCGGCTATGTCGATCCTGCTCCAGCGGGCATGGCAGAATTGGATGAGCATGGCATTTCGGCTGGCAAGCAATATGCAACGCCGGAAGAGCTGATCGCCAACGAGAAGTTCGATCTGCTGATGATCGGCTCGCCAAACCACATGCATCTCGATCATATTCGCGTGGGTCTTGAAGCGGGTCTTACTGTTTTCACGGAAAAGCCGATTGTATCGTCTATCGAGCAGACCTATGCGCTGGCTGAGCTCCTTGCCAAGCATGGTCAGGAGCGTTTGCTTGTTGGCCTGGTGCTGCGTTATGCGCCGATGTATCGTGATCTGATGCAGGCCAAGAGTGACGGTATGCTGGGCAATATCGTTTCGGTCGAAGCCGCAGAGCATATTTATCCATACCATGGCGCATTCTTCATGCGCGACTGGCGCCGCTATTCGAAGTGGTCGGGTAGCTTTCTTCTAGAGAAGTGCTGTCACGATCTCGATCTTTACAACAGTGTGATCGGCTCGCGCCCTGAACGCGTTGCAAGCTTTGGCGGCCGCAAGACATTCATTCCGGAAAATGATCCGCGTCGTGAAGGTATCAACGATATGTCGCTGTTCCATCGCAAGCCGACGGGCTGGGAAGGCTCGGACAAGGTTTTCGATTCCGACGGTGACATCATCGATTATCAGGTGGCGATCATTGAATATGCCAACGGCGTCGGCATGAACTTCCATACGAATCTGAATGCGCCGGACCAGTTCCGCCGCTTTGCGATTTTCGGAACGCGTGGTCAGGCTGAGGGCGACTTTATCCGCGGTTATTTCGATGTGCATGAAGTGCTGAATGAAAAGCGCACTATTCACAAAGAATATGCGACCCGCACGACGCTTTCACAGCACTATGGCGCAGACGAAAAGATGGCGGAAGAAGTGATCGCGCATGTTATGCATGCCGGACCGCTTCCTGTTTCGCCGCTTGATGCAATGGAAGCAGGCATTCTTGCCATGGCAATGGATGAAGCGCGCGAAAAGCGCACGGTCATCGATCTGCGTCCCGTCTGGGACCGCTTTGACACAGCACTTCAGAAAGTTTGATCTGATAAATGGGAATGCAACGCTCCAAAGTCATCTTTGCGTGGGTCATGCTTGCGCCAGCACTGATCTATGTGCTGGCCATCGTGGCCTATCCGCTGATCGACACTTTCATCCTGTCCTTTACCGATGCATCGCTGCGTCGCACGACCAATTGGGTTGGCTGGGCCAATTATGAAAAGATCGCCAATGCGCAGTTTCTGGCTGTCATTGGTCGGACATTCATCTGGACGTTCTTTTCGGTAGTGATGAAGATATCGATCGGTATGTTTGGAGCGGTGCTTCTCAACATGGCTTTGCCGGGGCGTGCATTGTTCCGCCTGATGATTATGCCGCCGTGGATCGTGCCGATGGCTATCGGCATCTTCATGTGGAGCTGGATGTATAATGGCCAGTTTGGCATGATTTCCGGTATGCTTCAGCGCGCCGGACTGGTCGATGGACCGATTGCGTTCCTCGCTTATGGCAGTACGGCTTTCTGGGCAACGATTGTCACGGACGTCTGGATTGGTGTGCCGATGGTGACGCTCTATTTCCTTGCGGCCCTTCAGGCGATCCCAAAGGATCTCTATGAAGCTGCGTGGACGGATGGCGCAGGCCGTATGTACCGTTTCCGCCGTGTGACGTTGCCGCTGATGCTGCCTGCCATCATCACCATGTCGATGCTTTCAACCATTGCGACATTCAACTCGTTCGACATCATCTGGATCCTTACGCAGGGCGGCCCGAACGGCTCGACCACGACGATGATTATCGACACCTATCAGACGGCTATCGGCTCGAAGCGTTATGGTGAGGGGGCTGCACGTGCTGTAACCATCTGCATATTTCTCTCGTTATTCTGCCTTGCCTATTTCCGTGTCACGCGGCGCATCAGCCCGGAAAAACTTGCGTAAGGGGAAAGATAATGAGCCAACCGCAAAATACGCCGCTTATCGACCGCTATACATGGTATGAAAAAATCGCTGCCTATGTGGGCATTGCAGCGTTCCTGTTTTTTCTGCTGGCGCCGTTCATCGAGGGCTTTCTAGTTTCGCTGAAGCCGCTCAATCAGCTGTTCTCGTCGCCTTATACGTTCTGGCCCGAGAATGGCAGTTTCAATGCCTATTTCTCAATGTGGAAGAGCGTGCCTGAGTTCGGACGCTATATCTTCAACTCGTTCTTTATTTCCTCGGTGGTCACGATCATCGTTCTCATTCTGGTGGTACCCGCCGCTTACGCTTTCTCGCGTTTCGAGTTTCGCGGCGCAGGGCTGATCCTTGGTGGCTTTCTGGCGATCAACATGTTTTCTGGCGCGGTTTTGCTGATTCCGCTGTTTCGTCTAATGCGCAGCTTCCAGCTGCTAAATACCTATGCGGCGATGATCGTGCCAGGTGTGGCATTCCTCATTCCGGCGGCGATCTGGCTACTGCGCACTTACATGATGCGTATTCCACGTGAGCTGAATGAGGCCGCCTACATGGATGGCGCGAGCCAGTTCTACACGCTGCGCCGTGTCATTCTGCCAATTGCTATGCCGGGTATCATCGTTGTGGCCATCACCACCTTCATTGGTGCTTATGCACAGCAGTTCATCTTCGCGCTGACGTTCAATTCCAAGGCGGAATACATGCCGCTGCCGGTTGGCCTCTTTGCCTTCTTCGGCAAGCAGGAAGTCGTTTGGAATGAGTTGATGGCGGCATCGTTCATCGGCATCGCACCGGCGATGATCATTATTTTCCTTTTACAGCGTTATCTGGTCGGGGGTCTGACTGCGGGCGCGGTGAAGCAATAACAATCCGTCTACACAATCTACCAACATAAGGGAGTTTCCAGAGGTGACGACGATATTCAAAATGGGGGCTGCGGCGCTTGTTTTTGCAGGCAGTACGATGCTCAGCACGCTTGGTGCATCAGCTGCAGCGCAGGAAATCTCATGGATCTATTGCGGCGACAAGCTCGACAAGACGCATGATAAATACATCAAGGCCTGGGAAGAAAAGAACCCGGATTGGAAGATCGCTGTAGAAGTGGTCGGCTGGGCACAGTGCCAGGATAAGGCAACCACACTTGCTGCTGCGGGCACACCGCCAGCTATCGCTTATGTTGGTTCACGCACCCTCAAGGAATTCGCAGACAACGACATGATCGTGTCCGTTCCGATGACGGATGAGGAAAAGGCAACCTATTTCCCACACGTCGTTGAAACCGTCACCTATGACGGCACCCAGTGGGGCGTTCCGATCGCGCTTTCGACCAAGGTTCTTTACTGGAACAAGGATTTGTTCAAGCAGGCCGGTCTTGACCCTGAGAAGCCACCACGGACCTGGGCTGAAGAAATCGAATTTGCCAAGATCATCAAGGAAAAGACCGGCATTCCAGGCTATGGCCTGTCGGCCAAGACCTTCGACAACACTGTTCACCAGTTCCTGCATTGGGTTTACACCAATGACGGCAAGATCGTGAACGACAAGGGTGAAGTCGTCATCAACAACCCGCAGGTTCTTGCTGCACTCAATGCCTATAACGACATCAAGGCATATGCGCAGGAAGGCCCGACGGCTTACGAACAGAACGAAGTTCGCGCAATCTTCCTCGACGGTAAGGTTGGCATGATCCAGGGCGGATCGGGTGCCGCTGTTCGCCTTCAGGACGTGAAGTTCGGCTGGGGTATCGCAACGCTTCCGCTTGGTCCAGATGCCAAGGGTCCGGGTACGCTGGTCGTGACCGACTCTCTTGCAATCTTCAAGGATTCGGGCGTTGAAGAAAAGGCTGCCGAGTTCGCCAAGTACATCACTTCGCCTGCCGTTCAGGAAGAGTATGAACTGGCAACCGACGAAGGCCTGACGCCAATGCGTCCGTCGCCAGCAGTTGATAAAGTGATGGTGGACATTCCTTACTGGCGCCCTCTGATCGAAGGCATTCAGTATGGTGGCGCAGAGCCACTCTTCACAGACTGGCGCGGTTTCCAGAACGTCATGATTGCCATGGTTCAGTCCGTCATTACAGGCGATGCAAAGCCTGAAGATGCACTGAAGAAGGCAGATGAAGAGCTGAAGAAGTTGAACTAAATCGATAAATGATCCGCCCTGCTGGGATTAGCGGCAGGGCGGTGTATCGAACACGAATTTGCGGCCGCAGGAGAGCAGCGTGGGAAAATTATCCCTCAAGAATATTGTCAAGAGCTTCGGCCAGTTTGACGTCGTCAAGAACGTATCCCTTGAAGTGAGAGAAGGCGAGTTTATGGTCTTTGTCGGACCATCGGGCTGCGGCAAGTCCACACTTCTGCGCATGATCGCGGGCCTTGAGGATACGACATCGGGCGATATCGTCATCGATGAAAAGCGCGTCAACGACCTGCCTCCGGTCAAGCGTGGCATCGCGATGGTGTTCCAGAGCTATGCGCTTTATCCGCATATGAGCGTTTACGAAAATATTGCCTTCCCACTGCGCGTAGAAGGTGCGGACAACGCTACCATTAAGCGCAAAGTGGAACATGCGGCTTCGATCCTACATCTGGATCAGCGTCTTGAACAGAAGCCTGGCATGTTGTCCGGCGGGCAGCGTCAGCGCGTAGCCATTGGCCGTGCGATTGTACGTGAACCTAAGATCTTCTTGTTTGATGAGCCGCTTTCCAATCTCGATGCAGCGCTTCGCGCCGATATGCGTATCGAACTGACAAAGTTGCACAAGCAGCTTGGAGCAACCATGATCTATGTGACGCATGATCAGGTTGAAGCCATGACCATGGCCGATCGTATCGTGGTGCTTGAAGGAGGCAACATCTCACAGGTTGGTACGCCACTCGAACTCTATCATCGTCCACGCAACAGCTTCGTTGCTGGTTTCATCGGCAACCCGCGCATGAATATGCTGCCGGTGACGTTTGCTGGCTTTGAGAACAATGGTTATGCCCGTGTGAAGCTCGCAGACAATGAACTGGTTCTCCCGGTTCTTTGTGAAGAAGCCGCTCGTCCAGAAGTGGGCCAGCCGCTGACACTAGGCATTCGTCCCGAGCATGTCACGATTGGCGAGGGCTCGAACTCAATTACCGTGCGTTCTTCCGTGATTGAACGCCTTGGACAGCAGACCATCGTCTACAGCGTGCCGGAAGGCATGAGTGAAACCTTCTGCATCATCACGCCTGGTACAGCACCGATCAGCGGTGATGCCGAAATCAAGGTTGGTATCAACCCACAGTCCTGCCATTTGTTCGACAGCAAGGGCATCGCGTTTACGCGCCAGGGGGATTTTGCAGATTTAGCTGCGGCCTGAAAATAAGCGTCCGGTCAAATGTTTGCATTTGGCCGGATCGGCCGTCAGCCCAGATTACGACGGTCAGATGGATAACTGTAATAAAGTGGAAATATCAGTCCGTAAGGGATCATTGATACTTCAACCGCCGGTTCGTGGTCTGTCGTTCCGTTCGTTCTCGATTTTTTTTGCTGTATGGTTTCGCCGCTATTGGAAAGGGCGATGATGATTGATGCCCAGGCAATGAAGGGCAGCAAGGCTATCACGATGTAGACATAGCTTGTGTAATCCATCCGACCATGATGCCCCTGCTGATTGAGCTGAACAAGAAATCCACTTCTCAAAGGCGGACCGTTTTTAGCTTTCTTTTCTCTATTCAGCTGCCACCATGGCTACGCCGGTATCGATTGTGTAGTGGGTTGGACGCAACGAGACATATCCGTTACGAATTTCAAGAACATGCGAATAGACGCTTTCGCCATTTTCCAGCGTTGGAAGTTTCTCTTCATGCATGATGCTGATGACAATCGCATCAGGGCAGCGCGTCTTGAGCGCTGTATGAAAGCGAAGCTTTGATACAGGATCAAGCGCGCCTGTAGCTTCATCAAGGAAGATGACAGCCGGCTTGTGAAGTAGAATGCGTGCCAGCACCAATTTCTGCTTTTGTCCACCCGAAAGCACCATATCCCACGGCGAGCCGTCGGCATCTGCGTCGTTCATACGTTCGATAAATTCACCGAGACCAGCTTCATGCAGCACGACAGCAATAGAGAGGTCGTTGAACTCAGCTTCATCATCAGGAAGGCAGACGAGCTGTTTCAGTGAGACCGAAGGAAACTTTGCTTCCTGTGTTGCATAAATTGACTTCGCATTTTGCGGATAGATAATGTCACCGGTGCCATAGGGCCAAAGTCCGTTCAGTGCTTTGATGAAAGAGGTTTTCCCGGAACCGGACTCTCCTCGCATGTAGACCCAGTCACCACTGCGGATGTTTATCACGCCCGAACGCAGGAACGGTGCTTGAGTGTCTGGCCCCTGCATAAGCGTGAGATCACGAACGGAAAGACCGAAGCGAGAATGTTGGGTTGAGAATTTGAAGCGGTTGATCCCCGACGCTGCATAGAACGCAGCTGGTTCCTGAACATTGTCGATTGCCTGGGCGAGACCCGTCACGCGCCCGGCATTTGCCCTTAGATTGGCAATGGCTGGCATGACCTGAATGAACCAGGAGCAATCATTAATCATGGCTGCAACCAGTTCAGCGCCCGTCACATAATTGCGGAAGCTGACAGCGCCGCTCATATAGGGAACAAGGCCCGGAATATAAGCAATGATGCGGTTGGACATGAATCCATAGGCTTGCGAAAAGGCCAGATAGGCAGCATCAAAGCGGTTAAGTTTGTTCCAGGTGCCATCAACGTCTTTGTAAAGACGCTTGTTCACGGATCGCTGGACGGATTCGCCATCTGAGGCTGATATCTGAAAACTGCGGCGCAGAAGCGTGGTCCACTCTCCACGATAGGAACCTTCAGCTTTCTGCATACCGAGATTAAGACGCTCCAGCTGGCGGCCAATCTTGATCGCAATCAGTGTGCCAATCGGCACATAGATAATGATCGCGGTGAAAGCCAGAATTGCACCACCATAAGAGCCGAGGAACTCGAGGCCGGTTACTTCGGTCGAAATCTCCAATAGTTTCTGGCCGACGAAGAAAGCCGAAAGCACGACGCCGACAACACCCATCACAAGACCGATTGCACCGCCCGTCATACCCTTGATGGATTCCTGCAGGCGCTGGTCAACGTTGTCGGGAAGGTTTGAACCCTTGCCCTGCTGCAGATGAAAATGGGTGTGATTTCGATCCAGCATTGCATCAGAGAAGCTATCGTTTAGCCATTTACGCCATTTGCGGTGCAATGTCGTCGACAGAAGATGTCGTAAGCCGACCAGAAGCACATCCTTGGCCAACATCAGGAGGATCAGTACGCCAGCATTCATAGCAATTGCCATAAGCGGGTTCTGAACAGGGGCGCTTTTCACATTGACGATCGAGTTCATCAGAAGCCCGGAAGCTTCTGCAACCCATACGGTGGTTTTGCTGATGAAGGCGGTGAAAACGAAGATAGCAAATGTAAGGGCCCAGGCTTCTTTCCAGCGATCGGATACCCAGTAAGCGCGCATAAGGCCCCAGAAGGATGTCATCTGGGACACGGCAGAGCTATTCCTTACCTGTAAGGACTGCTGTTTTATCTGCCGTATTTTTTCCAATATGCACCTCGTATCAAAATAGCCTGCTATTGCGATTGTAACGCTGTGTAACAGATTGCAACAAACTGTGGTTAACGAAGTGTTAATAGTCAACACAAACGGCGATCACATTTGTGGGTACGTTTTGAAACACATCGCAAAGACATGAAATCGTTGCGCTAATCGCAACCTACAATATTTGTGTAATCTGTGATTAACGGGACATGTGGCATGCAAGTCACGCTTATTTTGGCGTGCAATCTCGACTTCTTGCCGAAGCAGCTTTTCGCTGTGTGATGCAAATCACCATCATTTCTCGATCGACCAAGGGTCGCTTCAGCAGATTGTCCGAGATATCTGACTGTCATAATCAACAATATTGAATGTGTTTGATCCCAATCAAAGAGAATGAAGCGGAGTCGGTCTAAATCTCCAACAGCGCGGTTCTTCGGGCACCATCATGATGCTGCAGAGGCCGGCCCATGGAGATGAAATTAGATGCGTAAGTTTGCGATTCCCTTCGCAGCATTCGGACTTTGCTTTGCGATGGCTGCTCCCGCCTTGGCCGAAAATATTGAGGTTCATATGCTCAATAAGGGCGCTGAAGGTGCAATGGTTTTTGAGCCTGCCTACATCAAGGCAAATCCCGGCGACACGATTACATTCATTCCGGTCGACAAAGGACACAATGTCGAGTCGATCAAGGACATGATCCCGCCCGCTGCGGAAAAATTCAAAAGTAAGATTAACGAGAATTACGTTCTTTCCGTCTCCGAACCCGGCGCATATTTTGTCAAGTGCACGCCGCACTATGCGATGGGCATGGTTGCTCTGATCGTTGTCGGTGATAATCCGGCCAATCTTGAAGAAATCGTTGCTGCCAAGAAGCCCAAACCCGTTCAAGCGCGCCTCGAAAAGGCAATTGCCAGCGCGAAATAATGGGTTTCAAATGTGCAGCGTTGCTGCATAACTCTATGATGCTAGAGCGCAGGTCAATTCGAGACAGATACGATGCGCTCTGGCTGCGGTTCCATGATGAGGACGTCATGACAATAAAGGAAGGCCTGCTGGCCACCCCCGCAGCCTCAACTGCTCAAACACCCCCCTTCGCAATGCCCTCCGAACGTCGTGGAGCGATCGCTCGCGGCAATAAAAAGACGGGCCCGGCGATCTTCAGCTATGGGTTTCGCCCATTTTTTCTGGGTGGTGCAATATGGGCCGTTCTGGCCATGCTGCTCTGGATACTCTCTCTCACATTCGGTTTGACGGTTGGCGGCGCATATGGCGCGCTCAACTGGCACGCGCATGAGATGGTGTTTGGCTTTTCGTCGGCCATTCTTGCTGGATTTCTTTTGACAGCCGTTCCGAACTGGACTGGCCGCTTGCCAGTTTCAGGACAATCCCTTGCCCTGCTGTTCAGTGTGTGGCTCTTAGGACGATTGGTTTTTCTGGTTCCCGATCTCGTTGATCTCTATATCGCAATCGGCATTGAAAGCCTCTTTCTGCCGTTGCTTTTGTTTATCGCTTCGCGCGAAATCATTGCCGGTCATCAATGGAAGAACCTCAAGGTTTTGATCGGCGTGGCAATCGTTATGCTTGCCAATATCTGCTTCCATTATCTGGCGATAACAAACGGCGACATAGCCACTGCCAATCGCGCCGGAGTCAGCGCATATGTGCTACTGGTTATGTTAATCGGTGGACGTATCATCCCAAGCTTCACCCGCAATTGGCTTAATCGTATGGGCGCCAATCGCTTTCCGAAGCCGTTCAATCGCTATGATGGTCTTGCTATTGTTGTTGGTGCCATCGCCTGCGTGAGTTGGACTGTGGCACCGGAACATTCGCTGACGGCGGTCATCGCAATCATTGCAGCTTGTCTGCATCTTGTGCGGCTTTATCGTTGGCGTGGATGGAGCGTGGCAAAAGACAAGCTCGTTCTTGTCCTACACGTTGCCTATTTCTTTGTGCCTGCCGGTTTCGTTGCCATAGCGGCGGCGGCAATCGAACAGCTTAATCCATTTTCAGCTCTTCACGTTATGACTGTGGGCGTTATTGGCTGCATGATGTTGGCAGTGATGACCCGTGCCACCCGTGGGCACACGGGACGTGAACTTGTCGCGTCGCCCACAACCCAAATCGCCTATCTATGCCTGATACTGTCAGCGATAATCCGACCATTCGCGGAAATGATGCCAAATTTCTTTCATACATTGCTGGCGGCCTCGGCGCTTTTCTGGATGCTGGCCTTTGGTCTGTATGTATTGGAATATGCGCCCATGCTGATGACGAAACGTCGTCAGCGTACTGAATAATGGATGTTGAATGGGCCGTTAAACGGCCCATTCAACATCCGTGGTGAAGGCAATCGTCAGCCAGCGGTCTGGACCTTCGCCGCCAAGCGCATCGCCGATTTCATCGCGTAATGCATCCCATTCTTCGAGCTTTCTTGCGGGCTGATCGGGGGGCACGATGAAGTAGAGTTCGATCTGCTTTCCGCGCCCAACCTTGGCGACATAGGCGCGATAAGACTTGAAGCCATTGCGCTCAACGACTTCTTTTGCAACCTGATCCACATGGTGCTTGAGATCGAGAGGTGTCACAAGCAGCATGTCTGCAAGGGCCTGCTTGATGGTCCCGATCGGCATCGGAATGATTGCGATACAGACTAGGGCGAGAACAGCGGGATCGATATAAGGTGTCACCCAGTCGAACCGGGTACCCTGAATGAAATAGCCGACTACAAACGCGATCAGGAGTGCAGCGGTTATGCCACCTGACATGATCCACGCCTTGGCATCAAGCGCAATGAAGTCGGATTTCAATCTGCGGTTGGCACGGGTTTCGAGCCACGCCATGCCAAGGCATGCAATCAGAGCAACAACTGCATAGAAGATCGCGTAACTGAATTCGAGGTCGCGGCCACCATGCATCAGACTGCCGATGGCATTGATGAGTGCGTATATCGCTACCCCCGTCAACATGATGCCATTGAGGCCCAGAACCATCGGTTCAAGATGCCAGAAACCCATGGTGAAGCGATCACGCAATTTCCCGCTTGGAGGTTCTGGTAGCGCAGACAATGCGATGAGCCGGGCAACAACAAGTGCAAGCCCGCTCATCGCAGCGTCCGCAAACATGTAAACACCGTCAAAGACAATAGAAAATGATCCAGACAAAAGGCCGAAAACGACACCAAAGCCTGCAACAAAAATAGTAACTGCTATGGATATTTGAAGAATAGATTGTTCACTACGCAATTTTTACTCCGAATTGACACGCAGCGCGCGGCAATAGACGTTGGGAGGAGAAATGCGATTGCCGGACTGCGGCTGAAATCTATAGGAATATTCTTGAAGAGGCAAATCTGCCTTGTGGTAACTTATTCGCCTTGGAAGTCTCCCGGCGGTTCTCCGGGAGACTTGTTGGTCAGATTACTGCGATTGCTGATCCTTGACGAAGGTGCGATCGGTCTCGCCCTTGAAGAAGTCTCGGCCATAGATAATCAAGCAGAGTACAACGCCGGTGGCAAACGCCCATCCAGCACCGCGCGTCGCCAGAACGGCACCCGTGACACCAGCGATGCCAAGATCACGTTGCGAACGGGCTTCCATCACGCCGATGCGAACGGAAACGTAGCCCTGGATGAGCAGTGTCAGGGTTAGCGCCACACCCAGGATCGGCTGAACGAGCGTCACGATTGGCATCAGGAACAAGCCTGTATTGGTGCCCCAGCGGAACGAACCCGCACCGCCGAAGAGCGAATGCATCGACTTCTTGCCCTTTGAGAAGCGTTCGCAGATGACGACCTGCATCGCAGCCCATACGGGTCCGCACATTGTCACATCGGGACCGAGAACCGACATGCCTGTGTTACGGATACCGAAAACAAGGTGGGCGCGGTCGGCGCTGTAATCGATCTTTTCATCCGGGCGCTGAAGCTGTGCTTCGCCGAGGATCGACTTGGTTTTCAGAACGTCACCGAAAAGAACGATATAGGTAGCGAGAACCGTCGGCAGAGCCGTCAGGAACATCGAGAGGGGCGGCAGGCCGAGACCAAAGATCGTGTATTCGCGCCAGAGCGTCGTGAAATCCGGCGATGAGATCGTCCACTGGAATTCAGGCCATTTTGCTTCGCCAAATAGTGGAGCGACAATCACGGCGAGCAGGATGCACGGCAGAACGCCGAGCTTTCCGATCAGACCGAAAAAGCCACCATTGCGCGAAAGGCGTGCGAATTGCGGCGAGAACATCAAATAGAAGCACAGGCCGATCGAGATCGCGATGGTGAACGGGAAAATGTCGAAGTTGCCGCCAACTTTAAAGACCGAAATCACCGCTGCAAAGCCAGCACCAATGATAATGCCGGATTTGATCGCCTGCGGAATAGCGGCAATCACGCGATTTGCGATGCCGGTCGCGCCGATGAATATCGATAATAGCCCCAATGTCATCTGGAAGGATACAAGAGCATGGATCCGCTCAGGACCTTCGGGAAAGGTCGCGCAATACGCCATAATGAGCGGTACGGCAGGGGTGATCCAACCCGGAACGACCGGGTCGCCGAGCAGGTGATGGGTGAGGTAGAACAGGCCGTTGAGAACGACGACGGCCAGCGCCACTTCAAATGGCATTCCGAGCAATTCGGCCATCAATGGAATGGCCGAGAGGTCGACTGCACACATCAAAAGGCCCTGACAATAATCAGGCCACTCGAATTTATAGTGAACGAAAGGCAGACGGATTTTGAACGGTCCGGCAGGCCAATATGGCTGCTCCTGACCGTCGATGCGTTCAGTGCTCAAGGTTTTACTCCGAAGGAACGAAACAGCGCTCCCGAAGAGCGGCGATGATAGCCACGCCTTCCGGGATGCTGTTTGAATTGTCAGTGTTGGATCAGAATGCTTCGCGATAAAGCGCCAAGGCGTCAGCTTCTGTTACTTCAACTGGGTTGTTCCCCAGAAGACGTGTCTGAAGCATTGCATCGCGAGCAAGCGTTTCGAGGCTTTCTTCGGTGACATCAACGTCCCGCAGGCGGCGTGGTGCTCCAGAGCGGTTCATCAGGTCTTCCATATAATCAACGAAAGCTGCTGAACGTTGCTCCGTCGTGCCCTCCGACGTGTCGAGCAGCAGGTCTGCAAGTTCTGCATAAAGTTGAGCTGCGCCCGCCATGTTGAAGCGCAGGACTGGTCCCAGCATCAGGGCGTTGGAAAGGCCATGGGGCACATGATAGTGACCACCGAGCGGGTAAG
Organism: Brucella sp. NBRC 12950; assembly: GCF_030268145.1. NCBI lineage: Bacteria > Pseudomonadati > Pseudomonadota > Alphaproteobacteria > Hyphomicrobiales > Brucellaceae > Brucella > Brucella sp. NBRC 12950. Next base: position 194,175 of record NZ_BSQC01000011.1, on the reverse strand, counting down.
CCAATGCGTGAACGGCGCCAACCGGCGAGTTGGAGAAGGCTTGACCGGCATAGTTTGCTCCAAGCAACATGGCTTCGCGTGCATGGCGATCATTGCCGTTTTCGCAGGCAGCAACCAGATTGGCTGACAAGAGCTTTAGCGCTTCACGCGCGAATGCGTCAGAAAGAGGATTTTTCTTGATACGGCTAGTATAGGCTTCAATGGCGTGAACCATGGCGTCGATGCCGGTGGCTGCCGTGTGAAGCGCCGGCAGACCGCATGTCAGTTCGGCATCCAGAATGACGAAATCTGCATAAAGCTGACGGGAAACGACGCCCATCTTGGTGGTTTCACCCGTGGTTAGAATCGTGATGTTGGTCACTTCCGATCCGGTGCCAGCAGTGGTTGGGATCTGGATCAGCGGCAGCCGCGTACCCTGCACTTTACCTATACCATAAAGCTCGGACAGTTCCTGTTCGGAGACGATTAGCACTGCAGCAAGCTTTGCAATGTCCATCGAGGAACCTCCGCCGAGGCCCAACACGATATCGCAACCTGCTTTCTTGGCTTGATCGACACATTCAAACAGCACTGATTCCGGCGGATCAGCAACGACGGAATCAAAAATGCTGATGCCGAAGCCAGCCTTCTCAAGCGAAGCAAGCGCTTCGTCCAGGGCGCCAGCCTTGTGCAAGCCTTTGTCGGTCACGATGAGGATTTTGCGTTCTGAGAAACGTTCTCCCAGAACTTCGCCGAGACGCTTTGCAGCCCCCCATTCCACAAGCATTGAGCCAACCGTGTCGAACGAAAATGGCTTGATACCTACAGTCATTATTTCCACCCTTATTCAAATTTTTCCCAGAGCCGAGGTCTCTCATTCCTCGCCGGCACAGAGGCGCTGGGTTTCAAACGATCCAGCTTTCACGTATAGGAAAGCCGGATCGACAGTTTTCCGATGCAGCCGTTGCACCGGTTGTCCGAAGAGATGCTTGGGAGGATCTCTTCTTAATTGTTCAATATATTGAACAATGTTCAGGATTTAGTAGATCGATACAGGATATTTAGCCCAGCTGTCAAATTATCCCTTCGACCAAGACGAAGGATTTTAATCGATTCAATAGCTTCCTGGAGGAGACCGTTCTTCAGCTTATTGATTTCCTTAAACTCTTTGACGCTCGGTCCTCACGGCATTGTGAACCTAGGGTGCGACTATACCCAAAATCCTTGTAGTGGACGGCCAGGCGCGCTGGAATGTAAGCTTAGGAACACGTTCATTCATGGGAGCAAGGGAGGGCTTCATGGAAGTAACGATCATCACAGGTGCATCCGATGGTATCGGCGCTGAAACCGCGCGGCAGCTCAGTGCGCGGGATGGGGTGCGGGCAGCACTGGTTCTGGCTTCACGCAATGTCGAGAAGTTGCAGGGACTTGCTGTGGAGCTTGAACATTTAGGCAGTCAAGTACTGGTCGTTCCAACGGATGTTACGGACCACAATGCCTGTATTGAGCTTATTGAAAAGACGGCTACTGCGTTTGGGCGGATCGATACGCTGATCGTGAATGCGGGGATGTCGGCCCATGCCAATTTTGCCGAGATAAAACCGGAAGATTTGCAATGGATGCATGATCTGATGGAGCTTAACTACTGGGGCAGCGTCTGGCCGATCCATGCAGCACTTCCGCATCTCGCCAAAACCAAAGGCCGCATTGTAGCGGTTTCATCCGTTGCGGGACTTATAGGTGTGCCGGGACGCACCGCCTACAGTGGCACCAAATTTGCGCTTTCAGGGTTCTGCGAGGCACTACGATCGGAGCTTGAGGCGAGCGGAATTTCGGTGACGATCGTTTATCCGGGTGTCGTCAAAACTGACATTCGCACCAGGGGTTACAGCGCGAGCGGTGGCGTGCTTGGCACAAGCGGTGTGCGCGAAGACGATATGATGTCTGTTCAGCGGGCAGTCGAGCTGATGCTGAATGGAATCGCCAATCGCAAACGCGAAGTTTTGATGACGCGTCAAATGCGTTTGGGGCGCTGGTTGAAACTTTTGGCACCACATATAGTGGACCGCATGGCTTTAAAAGCCATAAAGTCCGAGTTTCGTCCCAAAGCGATTACGCCTGTGGAATAGTCGGCTACATATCCCTGCTATTCACAGGCTGGACGAAACAAAGGTTAGATTTAGTTTTTTTGATCTGTCTATCCATTGACGACTTTTTAACTTCAGCTACTATATCTTGTGTTCAAGGTTCTTGCGATTCGTGAGGATCAAAAGCGAAGATGGGAATACGGTGCGCGGTATCCATGATGGATGTTGTTAAGCCGTAGCTGCCCCCGCAACTGTAAGCGGCGAGCTCATATCCAGATGTCACTGGCGCAGGCCGGGAAGACGGATGCGGGCGTTGAGTCGTGAGCCAGGAGACCTGCCTTGAACAAGAACGTCCACGGGCGGGGTGTCCGGTTGGCGCGCGATAAGTTGTGGCATTGTAATGCCATGTCTTTTTGGTGCCCCGTATATCCCTCTCATAAGCTTCGGGGTGACAAGCATGTCGAGTAATTCAAGACCAAACAGTTCAGGTCCGCCCTTTACGGGTTAGTTTGAAGGATTCGCGCTCTGAAAGCGCGTTGAGCCTCTCAGTTTTCGTTGCTTTTCACGCACATTTTGCCATGTGCGAATGCCTTGTTGCGTCTTCATTTGCCTGAGGCGCAGTGGATAAAAACATCTGTCTATACGCATTCTCCAACGCCAGATGCTTTTGCGGAAGTGCTGGAAATGCTCCATCCCCAGTGAGGAAAAAATGAACGTTACCGTCTATAGCAAGCCCGCCTGCGTCCAGTGTACCGCAACCACCCGCGCGCTCGACCGTCAGGGCATTGAATATGATGTCATCGACATTTCTGCCGATGCTGATGCTTATGATCTCGTTCAGGGCCTCGGATACCGTCAGGTGCCGGTTGTTGTTGCGGGTGAATCCCATTGGGCGGGTTTCCGTCCGGATATGATCAGCTCGCTGGCGTAATGCCGGTCTACTGCCGGGGTTTGTGATGGGCCAGATCGTCTATTTTTCCAGCCGATCGGAAAACACGCATCGCTTTGTGCTGCGTTTGGGAATGCGTTCAAAGCGTATTCCGTTGGAAAGCTACGAAGACAATGCTGGCCTGTTGCGGGTCAACGAGCCTTTTGTGCTCGTAACGCCAACCTATGGCGGCGGCGGCGCGAAAGGCGCTGTTCCCAAACCGGTCATCCGCTTTCTCAATGATGCGGATAACCGATCCCTCATTCGCGGCGTCATTGCCGCTGGAAACAGCAATTTCGGAGAGGCCTTTGGCCTCGCAGGCAACATCATTTCTGCCAAGTGTCAGGTTCCCTATCTCTATCGTTTCGAGTTGCTGGGAACCGACGAAGATCTTGGCAATGTTAAAGACGGGATGGAACGATTTTGGACACGGCAGACACAACCTTGACCCGTGAGCGCGAGACGGTCGCCTCATCGGAAAAGCAGGAGCCATCTGCGGCAACGGGTGCTGCATCGGGTAGCAAGCCACAGAAGCTTGCTGAGACCTCGCTTGATTATCACGCGCTCAATGCGATGCTGAACCTCTATGATGACGAGGGAAAGATTCAGCTGCATCGCGATCGGCAGGCGGCACAGCAATATTTCCTGCAGCACGTCAACCAGAACACGGTTTTCTTCCACAATCTGCGTGAGAAGCTCGATTATCTGGTCGATGAAGGCTATTACGAACAGGAAGTACTGGATCAGTATTCCTTCAATTTCGTGCGCGATCTTTTCGATCATGCCTATGATAAGAAATTCCGTTTTCCGACCTTCCTCGGCGCGTTCAAATATTATACCAGCTATACGCTGAAAACCTTCGACGGTAAGCGCTATCTCGAACGCTACGAAGACCGTGTTTGCATGGTGGCGCTTGCGCTTGCGCGTGGTAATGAACAGCACGCACGCGAAATGGTCGATGAAATCATTGCGGGCCGTTATCAACCGGCAACACCAACCTTCCTCAATGCAGGCAAAAAGCAGCGTGGCGAACTGGTCTCGTGTTTCCTGTTGCGCGTTGAAGACAACATGGAATCGATTGGTCGCTCCATCAATTCCGCCTTGCAGCTTTCAAAGCGCGGCGGTGGTGTGGCACTGAGCCTGACCAATATTCGTGAATCCGGTGCACCGATCAAACAGATCCAGAACCAGTCTTCCGGCATCATTCCGGTGATGAAGCTGCTTGAGGATTCGTTCTCCTATGCCAACCAGCTTGGTGCGCGTCAGGGGGCGGGCGCGGTTTATCTGCATGCCCATCACCCCGATATCATGCGCTTCCTCGATACCAAACGCGAAAATGCGGACGAAAAAATCCGTATCAAGACGCTGTCGCTTGGCGTTGTGATCCCGGACATCACGTTTGAACTCGCTAAAAACGACGAGGATATGTATCTCTTCTCGCCTTATGACGTCGAGCGTGTCTATGGCGTGCCGATGACCGAGATTTCGGTCACCGAAAAATACCGCGAATTGGTTGATGACGGCCGTATCCGTAAGAAGAAGATCAACGCACGTGACTTCTTCCAGGTGCTGGCGGAAATTCAGTTTGAATCCGGCTATCCTTACATCATGTTTGAGGACACGGTGAACCGCGCCAATCCAATTGATGGCCGCATCACCATGAGCAATCTCTGTTCTGAAATTCTGCAGGTGAGTGAAGCCAGCATCTTCAATGATGATCTGTCTTATGAATATCTTGGCAAAGATATTTCCTGTAATCTCGGCTCGCTCAACATTGCAGCAGCCATGGATAGCCCGGATTTCGGAAAAACCATCGAAACCTCCATCCGAGCGCTGACGGCCGTTGCAGACATGAGCCATATCGGCTCCGTTCCTTCGGTTGCGCGTGGCAATGATGAAAGCCATGCTATCGGCCTTGGTCAGATGAACCTCCACGGCTATCTCGCTCGAGAACGAATTTTCTACGGTTCGGAAGAAGGCGTCGATTTCACCAATATCTATTTCTACACGGTGGCTTATCACGCAGTTCGCGCGTCCAATCTTATCGCTGTTGAACAGAAAAGTTCGTTCAAGGGCTTTGAGAAATCGAAATATGCGACGGGTGAATATTTCGACAAGTATACCGATCAGGCCTGGCAGCCTGCAACGGAGAAGGTTCGCGAGATTTTCGAGAATGCCGGAATTGCGATCCCGACGCAGCAAGACTGGCAGGAACTGAGAAAGGCCGTCATGGAAGGCGGACTTTATAATCAGAACTTGCAGGCCGTGCCGCCAACAGGCTCGATCTCCTACATCAATCATTCGACCTCTTCGATCCACCCGATTGTTTCCAAGATCGAGATCCGTAAAGAGGGCAAGATTGGCCGCGTCTATTACCCGGCCGCCTTCATGACGAATGATAATCTTGAATATTATCAGGATGCTTACGAGATTGGCCCGGAGAAGATCATCGACACTTATGCAGCGGCAACGCAGCATGTCGATCAGGGGCTGTCGCTTACACTTTTCTTCCGCGATACCGCCACCACGCGCGATATCAATAAGGCGCAGATCTACGCCTGGAAGAAGGGCATCAAGACGATTTATTACATCAGACTGCGCCAGATGGCGCTTGAAGGTACGCAGGTAGAAGGCTGCGTTTCCTGCGCCCTCTAGGATCGCGGATATTCAGGCTCTGGCGAACTGCAAATGGCATTGTTCTGCGAGCCGGTGCTCCGGGTACTTTTATGTACGCTGCGCTCCGGCTCTCGAACCCCACCATTTTCGGCACGTCTTAGCCAGAATCTCACGTCGATCCAAATCAAGGTAGAGACAAATGAATATGCAGTTTAAAAACAACAATGCGAAAAAGCCGGCTGTCGTACGAGCCATCAACTGGAATCGGATCGAAGACGACAAAGACCTTGAAGTCTGGAACCGTTTGACCGGCAATTTCTGGCTGCCGGAAAAGGTGCCGCTTTCCAATGACATTCAGTCGTGGGAAACGCTGAAAGCTGAAGAGAAGCAGCTCACCATCCGCGTATTCACAGGCCTGACGCTTCTGGATACAATCCAGAATGCCGTTGGCGCTGTCAAACTGATGGATGACGCCTCGACCCCACATGAAGAAGCGGTTCTGTCTAACATTTCCTTCATGGAAGCGGTTCATGCGCGTTCTTATTCGTCGATCTTCTCGACGCTATGCTTGACGCCTGACGTGGACGATGCCTATCGGTGGTCGGAAGAAAACGAATTCCTGCAAAAGAAGTCGCAGCTGATCCTCGACAATTACAATGCTGAAGATCCGCTCAAGAAGAAGATTGCCAGCGTGTTTCTGGAAAGCTTCCTGTTCTATTCCGGCTTTTATCTGCCAATGTACTGGTCGAGCCGCGCCAAGCTCACCAACACGGCGGACCTTATCCGCCTTATTATCCGCGATGAGGCTGTTCACGGCTATTATATCGGCTACAAATATCAGCGCGCGCTTGAGAAGCTTGATGAAGCCAAGAAGCAGGAGATCAAGGATTTTGCCTTCGACCTAATGCTTGAGCTTTACGACAATGAGGTGCGTTATACCGAAGCGCTATATGATGGCGTTGGTCTCACCGAGGATGTCAAAAAGTTCCTCCACTACAATGCAAACAAAGCATTGATGAATCTCGGCTATGAATCTCTGTTCCCAGCAGAAGCCTGCAAGGTAAACCCAGCTATCCTCTCGGCGCTTTCGCCGAATGCCGACGAGAACCACGACTTCTTCTCCGGCTCCGGTTCCTCTTATGTGATCGGCAAAGCAGTCGCGACGGAAGACGAAGACTGGGACTTCTGATAAAAAAAGCGCGCTGTGAGAACAGCGCGCTTTTGCTTTTTGTTTGTGTCCCGCTTAACTCTTCGGGCTCAAATCCATAGAGAACCACTTCTCGGACATTTTCGAGAGTGTCCCATCGGCCTGCATTTCGCCAATGGCCTTATCGAGCTTGGCTTTCAATTCCGGTTCGTCTTTTCTTAGTCCGAGGCAGACGTTCGTTGCCTGAATGCCGCCGACGAGAAGTGGTCCGGTAATCTTCAGCACACCATTGCTTTTTTCCGCGCGATCACGTGCGAAAACAACATTGTCATACTGACCATCGATGCGGCCCGACTGCAGGTCGAGTTTGACTTGTTCCGATCCCTTATAGGTTCGGACTTGGACCGCATCGCCGAAGTTTTCTTCTACAAACTGCAACTGGCTGGTGGAAAGTGAAGCGCCGATCGTCTTGCCTTTTAGCGCTTCTTTGATATCGGCAATAGCCTTTTTACCTTCTTCGGTATCAGTAGAGAGGCTTTCACCTGTGTGAGGCAGATTGGCCAATGGTCCTTCGGCCGGAACCAGGAAAGTATTGGGTGTGATTACATATGGGGCGGAGAAGTCGATTGCTTTGCGACGCTCAGGGTTCGGGCCCATAGTCAGGACCACATCAAACTTGCCAGCGAGAAGCGACGGAATCTGGCTGTCCCAATCCTGCGCTACGATCTTGCAATCAAGTTCAGCACGCTTGCAGACTTCCTTGATAACATCCAGATCAAGCCCCTGAAGCTCACCACCAGGAGTGGTGAGGTTGAATGGCGGAAAGGCACCTTCCACGCCAACTGTGACTGTCTTCCAGTCTTTCGCAAGCACGCTTCCGCTGTAGAGAACGGAGAGGGTGCATAGACTTATAGCGGCGATTTTCTTGAACATAGTTCCCTCGTTCTTATGATTGTTTCGGGATGGAGTCTTGTTAGGATTGAGTTTCCACGCCCTTCTTCAAAATCAAGTGTGTACCCACTTGCGAGGGATGAAAAGCGGAATTTGGTTCATATATATGAATTTTGTTCTGAATACTGAAAGGCAACATGCGTTGATCAAAAAGCGGAAAATCCCGACCTGAAACTCAGGTCGGGCTCGAAAAATTATCGAAAAAAGTTTAATATTTTCAGCCGTTTAGCTTTGCAAAGCGCGCGATGTCCGCATGCGTGGCAAACCAAATATCCTGATGTTGCTTTATGTGGCCGATCAGTTCTTTCAAAATCCAGATTCGTGACCGATGACCAATGATATCCGGGTGCATCGTCAGCTGGAAAATCCCGCCCTCGTCATAAGCAGCATCAAATTCGCGAATGAAAATCTGGAGAATATCATGTGGCGCAATCTGTGGACGCAAACCGCCCCAACGATCCATAACCAGATAGGCAGCATCATCACGAATCCACTCGACCGGCAGTTCAGTCACGCCGCTCGGCTCGCCATTCAGCAAAAGCTCGTAACAATCGACGTCGGCCATGAGCGAAGAATCGTAAAGTAGGCCCATTTCGGCGGTAATGTGCAGAGTATTGTCACTAAAATCCCATGATGGCGTTCTGATGCCCACGGGTCTAATTCCCGTGATCTTTTCTAGCGCATCAGCAGAACGATGTTGCAGGTCGCGCTCGGTATCGCCATCAAGCAAAGTATTTCGTTCGTGAATCCAGCCGTGAAGGGCAATTTCATGGCCCTCATCGACTAAGGCGCGCTGCTCGTCAGGATAATGGATCGCCGAAACTGCTGGCACAAAGAATGTCGCGGGGATGTTGTTGTTGCGCAGCAATGCACGAATGCGCGGAATGCCTTGCCTTGGACCGAATTGTCCTTGTGAAAGAGCAGAAATCGATTTGCCGCCATCACGCAATTCGAAAGTGTCATGGTCGGAATCGAACGACAGGCCAACTGCACACTTAGCACCATTGGCCCAAGCCGCCGGCTTGAAGCTACGACCAGCGCGAGCACGGTTCATGATGGTCTGCAGCCGCTCTTCTGGCCAGGTCCATGTTGGAACGGGTGTATCAGTTGTCATGTTGTCGGTCCTCCACTGACCGATAAGGTCTGGCCTGTGATCCAGCTTGCATAGGGCGAAGCGAGAAAGAGCACGGCATTGGAAATATCTTCTGGTAGTCCGATACGACGCAGCGGAATTTCATTGATCATCGCAGCCTGGCCATCGTCGCCATAAGACGCCCACTGTCGCTCATAATCGGGACTTGTTCGCAGGAAGCCGGGAGCCACCGCATTGACATTGATCCCGAATGGGCCGAGTTCGTGACCAAGCTGGCGTGCGAGGCTTATAAGGGCGGCTTTTGCACTGGCATATGCTTGAATGCCGGTCAGGCTAACGCCAAGCCCCGCACCACTTGAAATGAATACCATTTTGCCCGTGCCACGGGCTTTCATAGAGGAAACGACCGCTTTGCCGACAAGAAATGCGCCACGCACATTAATATCGTAAATACGATCCCAGTCGTCAGCCGGTACTTCTTCAAGGGGGCGTTTTTTCTGCCCCAGAACCCCACCTGCCACATGCACGAAAATATCGAAACCACCGTCTTTTTCAGCTTCCGCTACCAATTCGGCAATTGCTGCTTCGTCAGTGACGTCAAGATGGGCGGTACGGATTGACCCACCGCGTGCCGGACGTGCTTCACTAACGAGTTTCGCCAGTTCCTCGTCAAGAACATCCGTTGCAGTAACCGATGCACCATCTGCGGCGAACGCCTCACATATGGCACGCCCAATTCCCCTCGCGGCTCCGGTGACCAGGACTCGCTTCTCTTTGAAATGTATATCCATTTTACTGCTTAACTGTTGTGGCTGGTACTGGTTTATGTCCAAGGCGAGCGCTCAACTCGGCTGCATGCTTGATCACTGCGTCGATCATACGTTGCCGGCAAGCAGTGAACCGCGATGAAATCGTTGCCATATTCAGCGTGGCAATTACCTCTCCGCTGGCATCAAAAACCGGTGCAGCAACACCTGAACCGCCGATGACCGCTTCTTCGTCACAAATCGCGTAGCCGTTTTCTCGGGCAGCATCGATGATGCGGCGGATCTGCACGCGGTCAATTACAGTTTTGTCGGTGAGCGGTATGATGCGTTCTTTGGCGAGGTAGCTTGCTGTCTTTTCAGGTTGCCAATGCGCGAGAAGGATACGGCCCATTGCAGTGCAGTAGGCGGGGTCCGAGCCTGTGAGATCAGAATCGAAGCGCACCACCTGATGGCTCGCACTCTTGGCCAGAAGCTTGACGCGACCATCCTTACGGCGCGCGCCGAGAAATACCGTCTCGCCTTCGGTATCGCGCATGGCATCCATGATCGGTTGTGCTGTTGCGATCAGATAGGCGTCGCTACCGCTGCACCAGCCGGGGCCGTTCCGGAAAGCATCATGAATCTTATAGGACTCGGTGTCGTCGCGGACGACATAAGCCCGCGCAACCAAGGTTGCGAGCAGATTGAAAGTGCTGCTCTTTGGATAGCCCAGTTCGGTAACAATCGCTTTCAATGTGACCGGTTTGTGAGCGCGAGCAAGGAATTCGAGAATTTCGAGAACCCTGACTGCCGATTTAACTTCGCCGTTGTTTTCAATGTTCATATATGTGAACCAAATTCCTATTGTGGAATAATGTGACAGACATACGATCACAAGGCAACACAAAAGGAGCACGTTTTGAAATGAAGACTGAAGATAGAGTTGCCATCGTCACGGGGGGCGCGCGAGGAATTGGCAAGGCATGTGCTCTCGATCTGGCGCGAGCTGGTTATCATGTGACACTGGTCGATCTACTCGAGGCGGAGCTCGCCGATACGGCAGCTGAGATCGAAGCTCTGGGCGTGCGTGCACTTCAATGTGTTGCTGATGTCTCTAGCCATAAGCGGGCAGGTGAAATTGTCGCCCAGGCAATTGAAACCTTTGGGCGCGTCGACTTCCTGCTCAACAATGCCGGGCGTTCCGCTCCTGTCGGCATTCTTGAGATAACTGAAGACGAGTTTGACCGTGCAATCGCGATCAATCTGAAAAGCTGCTTCAATTACATTCAGCATACTGCACCACATATGCTGAAGCAGGGTGGCGGCCGGATTGTTTCAATGTCGTCGCTCAACGCCTATTCGGGCGGTGTAACGGCGGCGGTCAGCAAGTTCGCTTATGCGGCAGCAAAAGCCGGTATCCTTGGCATGACTCGTTCCCTTGCCAAGGAACTGGGTCCAAACATTGCGGTCAACGCCATCTGTCCTGGTGTCATTCGCACTGAGATCGACACGAATGTCACTGAACGCGCCGATGAAGTTATCAAGGGAATTGCATTGGGACGGCTAGGTTGTGCCGACGATGTGGCACGCTTGGTAACTTTCCTTGCGACATCGGAGCCGTGCTTCATCACTGGGCAGGCTTTCACGGTCGATGGCTTTCAATTCAATGTTTGAGCTGTCTTGCAGTAGACATGGATGAAGATGAGCTCAAACGCTCATAAGCCAGTTGGAGGCTGCATCGGCCTTAATCGATGCAGCCTCCGCTGCGGCCTGAATGGCCTTCGTGTTCTAAAGCGTATCGTTACCTATCCGCCTAATGGCTTATCAAACCGGAAACTCTTGCTGGCCATAATGTCACTTCTGATATGTCTTTTGAGCAATTTCACTTATATCTGTTGCCAGCAGTTTAGAGTACCTCTAGGTCCCGCTCGGGAGGAGCGTTCTCTTCTGTGGCAGCAGTCAGATCGAACTGTTTCGGCCACAAAAGCCGATAAAAAAGAAGCCGAGGCCTTGGTCTTCTCGATTGTCCTAGACCTGCTTCTTCCGACTGAAATGTTGAAAATTGAGCCGAGAGCGTGGACCTCAAGTTGAAGAACCATCACGACATCTGGGATATTGTTGACGCAAAGAGCGCGACCTATTTCGAACTGAGCGATACGGTTTGGGATAACCCAGAAACCAATTACGAAGAATACAAGTCGAGCGACGCTCATGCAGCGCAGCTGGAAGCCGAAGGCTTCCGCGTGCAACGTGGTATTGCAGGTCTTCCAACCGCTGTGATGGGCGAGGCTGGTGAAGAAGGTCCGATCATAGCCATTCTGGGCGAGTTCGATGCGCTTCCCGGGTTGAGCCAGCTCGCCGGTGTAGCGGAAGAGCAGCCGATTGAAGCGGGCGGCAATGGGCATGGCTGTGGCCACAACCTGCTCGGTTCCGGTTCACTTCTGGCTGCTGCCGCTGTGAAGGAATATCTTGAGGCCAATGGCATCAAAGGGCGTGTCCGTTATTATGGCTGCCCTGCCGAAGAGGGCGGATCAGCCAAGGGCTTCATGGTACGTGAAGGCTTGTTTGACGATGTTGATATTGCGTTCTGCTGGCATCCGGCGCCTTTTTCTGGCGTAAACGATCCAGTTTCCCTGGCTTGCAACGAAATCAATTTCAACTTCACCGGCCGCGCAGCTCATGCAGCATCCGCGCCGCATCTTGGGCGCAGTGCGCTTGATGCCGTCGAGCTGATGAATGTCGGCGTGAATTATATGCGCGAGCACATGCCGTCATCGGCACGCATCCACTATGCAGTCACCGATACGGGTGGTTTTGCCCCAAATGTAGTTCAGGCAAAGGCGAGCGTGCGCTATTTGATCCGCGCGCTGGACTTGCCGCAAATGCAGGTTCTGCTGGAACGGGTCAAGAAGATTGCCGATGGTGCGGCTTTGATGACCGAAACAACTGTCAAGAGCGATATCGTCAGTGGTGATGCCAATCTGATTGGCAATCCGGCGCTGGAAAAGCTGATGCAACGCGAACTCGATCGCCTTGGTCCGCCGGTTTTTGATGAACAGGACCGCGAAACTGCAAAGCGTTTTCAGGCAACACTGACCAAAGAAGACATCTCCGATGCCTTCCGCCGCTTCGGTGTCCAACCAAACGCTGAAATTGCGCTTTGCGAAGACAACTATGAGCCTTATAAGGGCGACAACTCGCTCGTTGGTTCCACGGATGTTGGTAGCGTAAGCTGGGTTGTTCCAACTGTGCAGATGCGCGGTGCAACCTGTGCAATCGGCACGCCGCTTCACTCATGGCAGATGGTCGCGCAGGGTAAACTGCCTGCAGCACACAAAGGCATGGCTCATGCGGCGAAGATTATGGGAAGTACGGCTATAGAGCTGTTCCGCAATCCGGAGCAGATCGCGAGAGCCAAAGAAGATCATGAGAAGAAGCTCAATGGGGCGATTTTTGTGAATCCGATCCCGGACAGTGTTCAACCAGCTTTGCCTGCGTCTGATAAGTGAAGTCGTAAGCCTGAAGAAAGAAGCTTATATTCAATAATTTAGATCGACGTTTGTGCATCCAGTTGGGCGATCTAAAGAAATACCCGGAAAGCAATATGACATTGATTTCGCAATCCCCCACATGGTCTGACGCATCATGAAGGCGTTTCTCGATATTCTGAGCTTCGGGCCGGACGGCTGGGGCTATGTGCTGATGATGGCCGCCTTGGTGAGCGTTTCGCTCGCAGTCCTCGGCTTTCTTCTTGGAGCAATCATCGGCGTTTTTGCTGCCTGGGCGAAGATTTCCGGTGGTCTTGCGTTGCGCGGAATTGCGGATGGTTACACAACCATCATTCGCGGCATTCCCGACCTTCTTGTGATCTATCTGTTCTATTTCGGCGGCAGTGCTGCGGTAACGGCGATCGGTCGCTTTTTTGGTGCGCAGGGCTTTATCGGCTTTCCCGCATTCCTCGCTGGTGTGCTTGCAATCGGCATTTCCTGCGGAGCGCATCACACGGAAGTTCTCCGTGGTGCATTCCGTGCGGTTTCCAAGGGCGAGCTTGAAGCGGCCTCTGCCTGTGGCATGGGACAGACGCTCAAGTTTCGTCGCATCATCGCGCCGCTGGCACTTCGCCATGCGTTGCCTGGCCTTGGCAATGTCTGGCAGGTTGCACTTAAAGAATCCGCTCTGATCTCTGTTGTCGGCGTTGTCGACATTCTACGTCAGGCACAGATCGGCGCCGGCTCAACTGGCCTGCCGTTCAACTTCTTCCTCATCGCTGGTGCGCTGTATTTGCTGATCTCGTCGGTTTCCGGCACCATACTGCAAGCAGCTGAACGCCACTTTTCGCGTGGCGTCCGGAGGGCAAAATGAATCTTCAATTTTATTCTGAAGCCTTCTTTCAGATGATCAGCGGCGTGCCGCTGACCCTTCAGCTTGCAGCAAGCTCGATTGTCTTTGGCGCTATTCTGGCCTTGCTTTTTGCTATGATGCGTCTGTCGGGCATCGCTGTTCTTGACTGGATTGCTCGGCTTTACGTATTCGTATTTCGCGGCACGCCGCTCCTGGTGCAGATCTTCATCATCTATTACGGCCTCAGCCAGTTTCCGGTCATCCGCTACTCATTCCTCTGGCCGGTCCTGCGTGAACCTTACTGGTGTGCGATCATTGCTCTGACGCTGAACAATGCAGCCTATGCCAGTGAAATCATCCGCGGCGGTCTTCTCTCGGTTCCAAATGGACAGATCGAAGCTGCAAAAGCCTGTGGTATGTCACGCTTCACCTGCTTCCGCCGTGTCGTCATGCCGCTAGCAATCCGCCAGGCACTGCCCGGCTATGGCAATGAAATGATCTCCATGGTCAAGGCGACGTCGCTGGCTTCTATCATCACCTTGATGGAAGTGACAGGCATCGCCGCCAAGCTGATCGCTGAATCCTATCGCGCGATTGAAGTGTTCGTTATTGCGGGCGCCATCTATCTTGCAATCAACTTCGTTCTGACACGCGTGCTCATGTTCGCCGAATACAAGCTTACGCCTTATCTGCGTCAGCCCGTCGTCAAGATCACCACCGAAGGAAAAACATCGTGAGTAAAGTTGAGTCTCAAACAGCCCCGGTGGCGACAAATCTGGCCTTGAAAGTTGAAAACCTGCGCAAGAGCTTCGGCGCCAATGAAGTGCTCAAGGGCATTTCTTTGGAAGCGCGCGAGGGCGAAGTAATATCAATCCTCGGCTCTTCGGGTTCGGGGAAATCGACCTTCCTGCGCTGTATCAATCTGCTGGAAATCCCAACTTCGGGGAAAGTCACCGTTTCCGGCGAGACTATTCGCATGGCGAAGAACTCCAAAGGTGAAGCCTATCCGGCTGACAAGAGGCAGGTTTCGCGCATCCGTTCCGAGCTTGGTATGGTTTTCCAGAGCTTCAATCTCTGGTCTCATAAGACCATTCTCGAGAATATCATCGAGGCGCCGATCTATGTTCAGGGCCGTTCGCGCGCTGAATGCGTGGAAGAGGCGGAAGCACTTCTCGCCAAGGTTGGGATCGCTGATAAGCGCGATTTTTATCCGGCTCACCTTTCCGGCGGCCAGCAGCAGCGCGCAGCCATTGCCCGTGCGCTCGCCATGAAGCCAAAGGTCATGCTATTCGACGAGCCAACATCGGCGCTCGATCCAGAACTCGTTGGCGAAGTGCTGCGCGTTATGCGCGGTCTTGCGGAAGAAGGCCGCACCATGCTGGTTGTTACGCACGAAATGGGTTTTGCCCGCGATGTATCCAATCGCGTGGTCTTCGTTCACCAGGGCTTGGTCGAAGAAGATGGTGCGCCTGAAGAGGTATTCGGAAACTCCAAATCCGAACGTTTCCGCAAGTTTATCAGCCACGAAAATGCTGCCTGATTATTTCAAACTACGCTGATTTATGCCAAAAGGCGCGTCAGCAACTAACTGCGTAAGGTTTAAGTCAAATGAAGACCACGGGATTGTTCAAAGCCCTGTTCGTTTCAGCGCTAGTTCTCACAACCGCGTCTGCAAATGCAGAGGGAAAAAAGTGGGACAAGATCACTATCGCTACGGAGGGCGCTTTCCGTCCGTATAACTTCACCAAGCCGGACGGCACGCTGGATGGGTATGAAGTTGATCTCTACAAAGACCTTTGTGCTCGCATGAAGGTTGAATGCACGATGGTAGCGCAACCTTTCGACGGTATCATTCCGGCACTGAATGCTGGAAAATTTGACGCTATCATGGCTGGTCTGACTGCTACGCCAAAACGCGAAGAAACCATCGACTTTACCGTTTCCTACGGGTTGACGCCGCAGACTTTCGCCACGCTTAAGGACAGTCCTTTTGCTAAGCTGCCCCACACCGGCGAAACGCTTTATCTCGCCAAGGATGAAGAAGCGAACCAGAAGGCAATCGATGAGGTCGCGGCCGAAATCAAAGGTCGCACGGTTGGCGTTCAGACTGCTTCACTCGGCCTTTCGTTGCTGGACAAGTACTTCAAGGATTCAACCGATATCCGTGAATACAAGACCACTGATCAGCATGACCTCGACCTCAAGTCGGGCCGTGTCGATCTGGTCGTTGCCTCATTGGCTTACCTCTCCGATGCCGCCAAGAAGCCAGGCAATGAAGACATCGTCATGACCGGCCCGTACTTCAAGGGTGGCATTCTGGGTCGCGGCGTCGCCGTTGGTATCCGCAAGAATGAGCCTGAACTGCAGAAGATGTTCAATGAAGCCATTGAGGCTGCCAAGGCTGATGGTACGATCAAGAAGCTTTCCGAAAAGTGGTTTGGCTTCGACGTAACCCCATAATCGGGATTTAATAGATCACTTACACGCCGCGCATTGAATGGCGTGTAAGTGGTGCAAATCCGGTGACATCCATTGATCGATTTTAGTGTGATGCCACATTTTTGGTCTCGCGGAGGCAGCAAACGAAGCCGCCATTCTTTCCGCGATCGCCACGCGCGACGGCGAGCGCGAGTCGCTATGCGATCAAATAGCGAAGGTACCCACTCAATTTTGCAGAGCCTTTGGTCGGCATGGGCGGTGTGTTCTTCAGACGTACCTTCGCGCCATGAGCAGAGTTCATAAGCGACCGCTCTGGAGATGTGGTGAATCTCTTTCGCACACTTCAGCGGCACTATCCGCAATTCATGGATAGAATGACTTTCCAAATTACCAGCCGACAGGAGTTTGACCGACTAAAGGCAAGTGAGGCAACTATTTCGGCTACAAGGCCGCGCGGGCAGGAATGGGCAACATGGCAAAAAGCCTTGAGCGCGATCCCCAGATGGAATCCCTGCTCAAAGGTCGCAAGAAACAACTCGGCATCGACATGGATTTCGACTCAGGCTGAGGTTGGGGCGGCAACTTCCCTCAGTCATGGCCTCGGCAGAGGCCGAGGCATCGCATTTTAGAGCGAAGAACTTTCCTATTTGCCGCCGTTTCTACCGCCACAGTCCTACGCTGCCTAAATATCAGTTGTACAACGAAAAATCATTGTTCTGTCTGGTCTCTGCAATCGTCAGAAACAGCCAGCACGGGGCAAGGCAGCCATGCGTCAACCAGACCGTATCGTCCGTTTGAAGACCGTTCTCTCCCGCGCCGGGCTGTCCTGGTCCGCCATCAATCGCTGGCTCGCCAACCCGGTCGGATGGCGGTAGCGTTCGTTCAACGAATTTGATTTCCTCGATGACTTCTGACCGCAGCGGTGACCACTTGCCGGTGACGGCATCCCGTTTCCGGCGGAGAAAGCGACCGCCTGCCGCATCCGAGCAGATTGAGTAATAATTGGGCTATCCGTAGCCGTTCCCCCGGCAGGCCGCCCAAGCATGACCTCACCACATGGACCGTGACCGACGACTGGCCCGACCCGTTCCGGTTACACAAGCCGAGATAGAAGTGTTCGAGCGATGGTTCGGCGATTTGTTCGATGAACTATTCGGCCTCGACAGTGAATTGCCTGACGCCGGAGCTCAGATTGATCTTGAAAACGGTACTAAATAATGATACTGGATGCTCCATGAAAAAGCGTCACAGAGCCACGCTGGAACTGATCTTCGCCCGCCCCGTCAACGGTTCGATCCGCTGGGCCGATCTAGAGGCGCTGTTTGCAAGTCTCGGGGCGGAAGTCAGTGAGCGGGACGGTTCGCGCGTCGGCGTATTCCTGTTCGGTGAAGTGCGCGTCTTTCATTGTCGGCATCCGTCACCGGATACGGACAAAGGTGCGGTTGCCAGCATCCGAAAATGGCTGGACGAACACGGAGTAAAGCCATGAATAATGTCGTTGAAATCAATGGCGAGAAGGCAGTTATCGCTTTCGATCCCGAGATTCAGATGCTGCGCGGCGAGTTTGTCGGCCTCAATGGCGGAGCCGACTTCTATGCCGAAAGCGTCCACGATCTGATCGAGGAAGGCCGCAAGTCGTTGGCCGTCTATCTCGAAATGTGCCGGGAGAAGGATATTGAGCCGCGCCGGAAGTTCTCCGGAAAGTTCAATGTCCGCCTCACGCCTGACGATCATGCCGCCGCAGTCATTGCCGCAGCAGCATCGGGCAAGAGCCTGAATGAATGGATCGTCGGGACCATCAGGGAGGCAGCAGAGTAGCGAACCCGTTCGGAACACAACGGGCTTTGAAAGGAAGCAGACTATGACCGCTTCTACCGTGCCGCTACGCGCCGCCCTATATTTGCGCGTTTCGACGGCGCGGCAGGCCGAGCATGAGTTCAACAAGCGCTCCAAAACCGAGGAGTTGAAGCCGGTCAGCGAGATCGTAACGGTTCCGGTCCCCCCCATTATAGACAAAGATACGTTTGAGGTGGTTCAGAAGCTGCTCAAGACTCCTAATCCCCAGGTCATGCCCACCCGCGTCATCCGCGGCCCAACCATGCTGACCGGCCTAATCCATTACGCCAAGTGCGACGGGCCATGATCATCCGCACCGGCAAGGACAGGCGGTATCGCTATTATGCTTGCTCAATGAAGGCACGGCAGGGGACGACCACCTGCGAAGGCATGGCCGTGCGATGGAAACGTTGGATGATCTTGTCGTCAATCACCTTAAGAAACAGCTTCTCCAGCCCGAGCGGCTGGAAACCGTGCTTGCCTCCGCGCTCGACCGCAGCCGAAGAACATGCTGAGCGCCGCCGAGCATATCGCCGAGTTGAACAAGCGCTCAGCCGAATCGCAATTGCGCCTCAAACGGCTTTATGACGCCATCGAGGCGGGCTTTGCCGATCTGGACGATCCGGCGCTGAAAGACCGTATTGGCGGCTTCAAAGCCATCCGCGATCAGGCCAAGACCGATGCCGACCGGGCCAGGCCATGCTTCAAAATTAGGTGCAAAAGGCGGTGACGCCGCAGATGCTGCGCAAGTTCGCCGCAGCCACCTGCGAGCGTATCCGGCTGGAAAGCGGCGGCTATCGCCGCGACCATCTGCGCGCGCTCGCACAGCGTGTCGAGGTCGCAGACAGTGAAGTTCGCATCATGGGATCGAAGTCCCGGCTGTCCCGGAGGGACTGCATCAACTATTGATTTCATTAATTAATTTCTAGGTTAGCCAATTCGCCATTTTCTCTTTGTTCCGTATCATTATGCCTAACTTTCCCTGCGCCCCAGCTTCACAATCTGCCAAGTTCATTACAACAACTATTCTATTTCGTGTGTATTTTTACACATTACTTTACTACACACCTTTCCACACTATCGTTTGGTGTGTATAAGTGTGCTACAAAGAAGGGAAAAGGTTGGCACCAAACCGCAGACCAATGAAGCCGAGAGAAATTGTTCAGATGCTAAATGCCGATGGCTGGACAATTAAAAGAAAGGGGCCGGGAGATCATGTTCAATACACCCACCCGCGCAAAAGCGGCAAAGTTACAGTCGACATGGGCACAACCGAATTCCCGCCTAAGACTTTAAAGAACATTTACAAAATCGCTGGGTGGGGCTGGTAAGTCCGACCCGCCTTACAAAAGGAGCGCATGACGTGCCCGTTACATACGCATTAATCCATCAAGAAAACGGCCAGTTCGGGATTTCGTTTCCTGACTTTCCCGGATGCATTTCGGGTGGCAAAAACGAAGAAGAAGCAATTCGCCGAGGAACAGAAGCCCTTAATTTTCACGTCGAGGGCATGATTGAGGAGGGTCACGCTATTCCGATGCTGCGCAATGCGAAGGAGCTTCGCGCAGATCCGGAGCTTGCCGAGGAATTAGAAGACGGCATATTAACTTTGGTTAGTTTCGAGATGCCGGGGAAAATCCTTCGCATAAATATTACAATAGATGAGCACCTGCTATCAGCGATCGACAAAGATGCAAAGGCACACAATCAAAGTCGGTCTGCGTACATTGCTGATGCTGCCAGAAACAAAATTCGCGGCGCAGCATAAAAAAAAGGCTCTGGTTCACACCAGAGCCTTTCTTTAATTGTCATTTTTGATCTTGTAGTAGATCTGGACAAGAAGCCAGATGATGCCAAGGCTGGATAAACCGAGAGATAAAGCTTTTTCGAGGTGCGGAAGCCACCATGGATTAGCGGCGGCAACCGTTGCGACCGCCGCCTTTACTCGATCTGCAACCTGATCTCTCATTTCCAGCAACCCCGCCTCTTGCAGTTTTCGTCATTCCCTTCACCGCTCTCTGCCCCGGCCCGGTCTGCCTCGACTAAGGCGACTAGCCCGGCTGGAGAAAGATTATTCTGACGAAACCCCGCGCAGCTCGTCGCATTGCTCGACTGGCAAACCACGACGAGGAAGTGCAAGCCTGCAAAAATATAGTCCGATAAGCGGCGAAGCTTTGCATCGTCCTTTGTCCTTTCACGCTATGCTTTTATATCGTCTCGCAGTCGCTCAGTAATCGCTTGCTGTCTGCCTTCCCGCTTACCAATCAGATAGCCACCGCCAGCGGCCAAGCTCGCCGCAACCACGGCGGCAAGAAGATATTTCAGCCATGTTGGGAATTTTGCCCATACCAGCCCCATCAGCTGAATTCCGACTGGAGTTCTTTGACAGCCTTGAACAGATCCGAACGGCGCTTGATGCCGTAGATCGCAAAGCCCAATCGCCACACTGAAAAAGATCTGCACGCGCCAATCCAAACCGCCAAGGAAAGAACCTATACCGCTAACCGCTTACATGATGGCAACCCCGGCCCAAGTCCAAACCGTCTTGCTACGCGATGGCCTTTTACTAAGCTCACCCGGATCTGCGACCACAGGTTTTCGTTCAGTGACAATATCCGGCTCTGAAAGCCACAGCGCGACAGGCCGGAATTGAGGATTTCCCCGATTGTACAGTGTCTTCCGCATTGCGGTATAGCGCCATCAATAAGGCACCTGACGGCTGCGAGATTGGCTTTGAAGGCGACGAAGCTGTCATAAATATCAGAGCCGGAAGGTCGCATTTGCAGCTGCCCTTGCTGCCAGCAACAGACTGTCCGCAAATGAAAGCTGATGGCTTTACCCATGAATTTGACTTACCGGCGAGTGGTTTATCGCGGGTAGTCGCGATATACACATCCTTGCAGTACGCTACACACAAAATATACGCAAAGTGAGCAGCTTACCGCATACACATATAGCCGACGATAGACGAAGGAATGACGCGTTAACCCTTGTATTGCAAGGGTTTTGCATAGCTGTGGATTCGTCTGGAAAGCCAAGTGGCGGAGAGGGTGGGATTCGAACCCACGGTGGAGTTACCCCCACGCCGCATTTCGAGTGCGGTGGTGTCTAAGAGCGACTTTTGCGACCCGCGATCTCGATCGATACATCTGACTTTTCGTATCGGGAGCCGGGCGGCGCTTTTCTGGCGGGAAGCCTTGGTGCACGGCAAGTTTTTGAATTGATTTTATGTATTATCCAACGCACAACCGTTTCATATGGATTTGTACGCCGTCGGGCGTTGAGTTGAGAAAGAAGCTGCTGCGTTGACGGACGATATTGCCCATACCGAGTTGATCGCCGTTTTAAGTGCCGTCACGGGTGAGCAGCCACGCGTTATGACGGTGCGTCAAGGGCAGGCTCTGCCGTCCGGGCCATTTGAGACTGAGCATCGTTCGTTGCAGTCAGGCCTGCGTGCCTGGGTGCAAGCGGAAACCGCTCACCCGGTGGGCTATCTTGAGCAGCTTTATACTTTTGCTGATCGTGACCGTCACAAGCTTGGCGAGCGGACAATTTCAATCAGTTATCTTGGGCTGGTGCGTGAAGGTGATGCGACGTCTCATCAGGCCAGCTGGCGAGGCTGGTATGATTATCTGCCATGGGAGGACCATCGGCAGGGTGTGCCTGAGATAGTCGGGCATCTGAGCAATGGTCTTCGCGTCTGGGCGCATCTGGCTGCTTCTGCGGAACTGACGGCACAGCGCTTGCGGCGAATAGGTTTTTCTTTCGGGCTTAATGGCGAGCGCTGGAACGAAGATCTGGTGCTTCAGCGCTATGAGCTTCTGTATGAAGCGGGCCTCGTCAGCGAAGCTGAAAAAGGCGATGAGGAAAACGGAAGGCATATGTTCGCTGATCACAGGCGGATTCTTGCAACCGCTATCGCGCGGTTGCGTGCCAAGATCAAATATCGCCCTGTCGTATTCGAACTTATGCCCGATAATTTCACGCTTCTGCAGCTTCAGCGTACTGTCGAAGCTCTCGCCGGACTGCGACTGCATAAACAGAATTTCCGTCGCCTGATCGAACAGCAGGACCTTGTCGAAGAGACTGGCGAAAGCGATAGCGAGACTGGAGGCCGCCCGGCCAAACTCTTCCGTTTCCGCTATTCGATTGTCGAGGAACGCGCACTTTCTGAGCGCCATGTTGCAGGAACTAAGCTCCCTCTCTCGCGTGATTGACAATATACTCGAATCGAGTATAACTGCGGATCTATAAAATACTCATATTGAGTATAACAGATGGTTCCGCTGTGTTGGAGCTTATGCGCTGCTCGGGAGGCCGCCATGAACGAGTTTGTTTCTGTTTCAAAACTTTATGATCGCGTGGCGTCGGTCTTGCCCAGGGTCGAATGGATGCGTTTTGAAGAAGACGTTGCGGCCATCCTTGAACTTAAGCGCAAACGCAATGCCGTTATTCTCGCGCATAATTATCAGACGCCGGAAATCTTCCATTGCGTGGCCGATATTGTCGGCGATAGTCTGGCTCTTGCCCGCAAGGCGATTGATGTTGAAGCCGATGTGATCGTGCTGGCAGGCGTGCATTTCATGGCGGAGACAGCCAAGCTGCTCAATCCCAAAAAGACTGTTCTGATCCCGGATATGGGTGCTGGATGCTCACTGGCAGATTCCATTACACCGGAGGATGTTGCGCTTTTACGTGAGGCACATCCAGGGGTGCCAATCATCACCTATGTCAACACATCCGCAGCTGTTAAGGCTGCATCCGATATCTGCTGCACGTCGGGGAATGCAAAAAAGATCGTCGAGTCGCTTGGCGTGCCGCGCGTGCTAATGATCCCTGATGAGTATCTTGCACAGAATATTGCGCGTGAAACCAATGTTGAAATTCTAGCTTGGCATGGCCATTGTGAAGTGCATGAACGCTTCACGCCAGACGATATCCGAGAACTGCGTGAAAGCCATCCCGGCGTGATGGTGTTGGCACATCCGGAATGCCCACCTGAAGTGGTCGAGGCTGCTGATTTTGCTGGTTCGACGGCTGTAATGTCGGACTTTGTCGGTGAAAAAAAGCCGCAACGCGTAGTGCTTCTGACCGAATGCTCCATGAGTGACAATGTGGCTGTCGACCATCCAGATGTTGAATTTATCCGGCCCTGCAATCTCTGTCCTCATATGAAGCGGATCACGCTCGGCAATATACGTGATGCGCTGGAAAACAATCGCCATGAAGTCACGATTGATCCCACGATTGCTGAACCTGCACGCCGCGCTGTCGAGCGGATGCTAGCGGTATGAGCATCGCTCCTGTAATCGTGATCGGCAGTGGCCTTGCAGGTTTGATGACCGCGCTTTCACTTGCGCCTTATCCGGTGTTGCTGGTGACTGCGGGACCCCTTGGCTTGGCGGGGTCCAGCCCGTTGGCGCAGGGTGGTATTGCAGTGGCCCTTGGTGAAGATGATAGCGCAGCTCTGCATATTGCCGATACGCTGGCGGCAGGCGACGGTCTTTGCGATGCGCGCGTGGCAACGCACATTATTGAGGCGGCGCCCCAAGCGATTGCGTCGCTTGAACGCTACGGCGTATTTTTCGACCGCAGGTCAGATGGGGCTTATTCTCTGGGGTTGGAGGCTGCCCATGGAAGGCATCGCATTGTCCATGTCGATGGGGATGCGACAGGTGCAGGTATCATGCGCGCACTCATTGCCAGAATTCTCGCCACGCCATCGATCACCGTGCGAGAGAATAAAAAGGCGCAGCGTCTTATCACGCATGAACAGCGGATCTGCGGAGTGGAGCTCGAAGGAGAGGGGCCAGTCGCAGGCTGTGCGGTTGTATTGGCCACAGGTGGCGCGGGCGGTTTGTATGAGGCAACGACCACGCCGCCTGGTAATCTTGGGCAAGGGGCGGCTCTTGCCGGTCGTGCGGGTGCTATTTTGGCAGATATGGAATTCGTGCAGTTTCATCCGACCGCGTTGGCTGTTCCATCGCAGCGATTGCCTCTGATCAGCGAGGCGGTACGCGGTGAGGGTGCGATCCTCATTGATGATCGCGGTCACCGTTTTATGCAGAACGTGCATGGACAAGAGCTTGCTCCACGCGACGTTGTTGCGCGTGCGATTGGAGAACAGCTTGCACATGGCAGGAACGTTTTTCTTGATGCAAGAGCTTCTCTGGGCAAGCACTTTGCATCGCGGTTTCCGGCTATTGATGCGCTCTTGAGGCGGCATGGTATTGATCCATCTTGCGATCTTATTCCGGTGAAGCCTGCCGCCCATTATCATATGGGCGGGGTGGCGTCCGACCCTGATGGTCGCACCAGTCTGCCGGGGTTGTGGGCAGTGGGGGAAGCCGCTTGTACCGGACTTCACGGTGCAAACCGCCTGGCAAGCAATTCGCTTCTAGAAGCGGCTGTCATGGGTTTGCGGGTAGGTCGTGCCATCGCTAAAGAGCCGAAAGTGTCAGTACCATTGCTTGCATCAACGACAGCACCGCTATCAAGCGATGCTTCCGCCGTTCGCCCAATTGTCTCGCGTGCACTTGGTCTGTTACGCAGCGGACATGAACTGCGCACGGCGATTGCCCCGTTGCTTAGGCTTGCGAACACAAATGATGCGGCGGCTGTGGCGTTGGTGATGAGTGTTGCTGCATTCGAGCGCAAGGAGTCTCGCGGTAGTCATGCACGCACGGATTACCACAGCAAGCATGAGCGGGCTCAGCGCAGCTTTCACACCTTCGAACAGGCTTTTGCGCTCGCACGCGAAATTACAACATCCCAACCATTATCGAGGATCGCATGATGGACCTCCCGCGCCTTTCGCCTTTGATTGTGGAACCTATGGTACGCGCGACCCTTCTTGAAGACCTGGGACTGGCGGGTGATATCACGAGCAACGCAGTCGTGCCTGCCGATCATCGCTCGACAATGGTCTTCAGCCTACGGCAGCCGGGCGTTATCGCTGGATTGGACGTGGCTGAAACTGCTTTTCGATTGGTTGACCCTTCAATTGCATTTGATCGGTTGAGCTGCGATGGGTCGTCGCACCAGCCCGGCACAGAGGTCGCTCGCGTTTCAGGTTCTTCGCGCAGTATCCTTGCCGCCGAACGCACGGCGCTCAATTTTCTGGGCCATCTTTCAGGTGTAGCGACAGCAACAGCCAATCTGGTCAAAGCTGTTTCGGGGACGAAAGCTGCAATCGTTTGTACCCGCAAGACCATGCCCGGGCTGCGTGCTTTGCAAAAATATGCAGTGCGGACAGGGGGCGGCATGAACCACCGCTTTGCGCTTTATGATGCAGTGCTTATCAAGGATAATCATATCGCAGTTGCAGGTGGTGTTGGCGAAGCAATCTCCCGCGCCAAGAGCAATGCTGGTCATATGGTCAAGATTGAAGTGGAAGTCGACACACTGGAGCAGTTGCTTGAGGCAATGGCGATGGGTGTGGATGCGGTATTGCTCGATAATATGTCACCCGCGCAATTGCGTGAGGCAGTGAGCATTATCGATGGCCGGGCGATTGCCGAGGCTTCAGGTGGGATTACGCCTGAAACTGTCGCTGCCGTTGCTGCTAGCGGTGTCGATCTGATCTCAATAGGCTGGACTACGCATAGTGCGCCCAACCTCGATATAGGTCTCGATTTCAGCTTCGCGTAAGCGGCAAAGCCTATTCGCTCAAGTGATGAGCGAATGTGTCACCGGTATAGTCGGAGCGGAGAAGACCTGTTTCGCTCAACCTTGGCATCAACTCGTCAAGTGTGAGATGCATGGATGAGGTCGAACCGCCGGGGGCGGTGATGAAACCATCAATAGCACTTGCATCAGACCATTTTCGAATTGCTTCTATGGCGTCATCGACCGTGCCAATGATCTGCCAATGGGCGGCGCTGATCACTTCCGGCCTGCGTAGCAGGTCTTGAAGGCTGAGTGTTTCTTTGTGCAAAAGGCGCTGCAGCAATCCCGCGTGGGTTTTGCTGCGTACTTTTTCTGGTGGCGGAGGCATGTCCGACGGGCGGATCAGGCGATCTTCTGGCCAATCGGTTAGATCAAGGCCGGTCATATCCCGAATATAGTCAATCTTGCGCGTGCGGTCGCCGCGCGCGTGGGTATAGGAGAAAAGCTCTTCCGCCTCTTTGCGCGTTGGTGCAAGATAAAGGCTGAGGCCCGGAAGCAGGCGCACATCGTCGGAATTCCGGCCGTGAGATTGCGCCAGAGAGCGCAGGTCATTACGCAGATTAATCGCTGCATCAATATCGGGCGTTGCCGAGAAAATCGCATCGGCGACGGATGCTGCGAAACTGCGCCCGGCTGGTGAAGCGCCCGCCTGAACCAATGGGATCGGGACATTCTCCAGCGAAGGAACATTGAGGGGGCCTTTGACTTTAAACAAAGCACCCGCATGATTAATTGGTTTGATACGTGCAGTGTCAGCATAGTTGCCGCTAGCCCGGTCACGCTTGAGAGCGTCACCAGGAAAACTTTGCCAGAGCGCTTGCACGACATCGGTAAACTCTGCTGCCCGCGCATAGCGCTCGTCGGATGTCGGCATTTCATCAAGTCCGAAATTCACATTGCCATCAAGGGCGGTCACGATGTTCCATCCTGCACGCCCGTTGCTTAGATGATGCAATGACAGAACCTGCCGTGCGACGGCATAGGGTGGCATGAAGGTGGTAGAAATCGTGGTGAGTAGACCGATTTTGGAAGTTTCGCGCGCAAGCGTTGCCATCAGCAATGTGGCATCCAGACTAGCGAATCCGGGCGTGGTTTCCATGATCTGGCTGTTGAGAAATAGATTGTCGGGACGAAACACAAAGTCGAGCTTTGCAGCCTCCGCGCGTTGAGCAATGTCGACGTAAAAGTCTGAGCCGAAAACACCTTCAATATCGCTGTTGTCATGCCGCCAGCCATCATTGCTGAGCCAGGTGGGAGCAAGCGACATGCCAATGTGGAGCGTTTTGCGAGATGTCATAAAGAAATCCAGTCAGTGTTTCAGCAGAAAACCGCGAGCCGAAAGCTCGCGGTTTGATTGATTGCTTCAAGTGGTCAGAAGCTGCCCTTGATGCCGATGCCGAAAGTGCGTGGCATTGTCATGCTGGCCTGTGTCGTTGCTCCGCTTAGGCCACGCGTTGCTTGCTTGGCGGTCGGTACACGTTCGTTGAAGATATTCTTCACAAATCCGTAGAGCTGGAATTTTTCATTAAAGTCGTAGCTTACGCGGGCATTGGCGATTGTGTAAGCGTCGATCCAGTAGGATGGGGTGTTGGCGACATCGGAATAGTAGCTGTCGATATAGCGCACATCACCAGAAACATTGAATTTTTCGGTTACATTCCAGCTTGCTCCGAAGTTCAGCATGTAGCCCGGCGATTTTGCAAACTCATTATCCGCATAATCGGGATTGCTCGAAATCTCATCAATTTTCGTGCGCATGATACCTGCGCCTGCCTTGAGGGTCAGATTGTCGAGGATCTGGTAATCAGCGCCGAGTTCAAGTCCATAGGCATGTGCCTTCTCCGCGTTGATGGTATATGACTGTGTTATCCCGGGAGAAATGACAACAGGAATATTGTACTGGGCATTCTTGAAGTCCATGTAGAAAACGTTGCCGTTTATAACGAGCTTATTGTCCAGGAATTCGGCGCGGGTGAACAGTTCGTAGTTCCATAGTGTTTCCTCGTCGAACTTGTTCCATTTGCTCGTAGCAGGGTTGGATGTGTTCATATAAAGCGAAACACCCCCCGGATTGTAGCCGCGGCTTATAAGGCCACCGACGGTAAGCTCAGGGGTGATTGCATAGGCCAGCGATACCTTAGGCAGGAAAGCAGAGAAGGATTCATCAAAATCAATTGCGTCCAGTGCATAGACTGAAACACCATCGCGCTGAATTTTGTCGTACTGGAAGCGCGCGCCTCCAGTCAGTGTCCATTGCTCATTCATACGCCAGCTTAGTTCGCCAAACAGGCCAACATTTGTTTTCTTGTCGTCGAACTCAGAGATATAATTGTTTACAGCGACCTTATTGGCCGCGTTCACCAGATCGAGAAGCTCGTCGGTTTTTGTATGTGCAAAATAAACACCAGCGACACCGCTCAGGACGTCCTCCTGATCTCCAAAGGTGAGGCGTGTCTCATTCGAGATATTTGTCTGGTCGATATTGGCGTCACCATTATGTGCGACCCCCACTCTGCGCTCGACCGAAGAGTCTGAGAACTGTGTCTGGTTGTGGAGCTTGAAGCCATTCTCAAATTCATAACTGACATCCAAGATGCCAGTATTGGTACGCTGATCCCAAGAGGGTAAAGTTGCGCCACTATAGTCGAGATCATAGTAAAGCGGTGTCGCCGCTTCATAGGTCGGGCGATTGCTCTTGTTGAACGAGTAGGTGAGCTTTGCCTCTAGGCCTGGGATTTCAGCAGGCTGCCAGAGCAGCTTCGAACGAATGTTCAGCGACTGGAAATCCTGATCGGTTCCAGAAGAGTAGAAGCCCGGATTGACATAATCAATGAAAGTGTCGCGCCCCGAGTAATCGATAGCCAAACGACCTGCGAGCTCGTCTTTGTAGAGCGGGCTGTTCAGCATAATCGAGGTGCGCTTGGATTTATAGCTGCCGATCTCGACCTGATATGCGCCTTCCTGCTCAAATGTCGGGTCTTTGGTATTGACCACAATCGCACCGGCAATCGCATTCGCGCCCTGAGATGTGGTCTGCGGCCCGCGGAAGACTTCGATGCTGTCGAGATCCCAGATGGAAGTGGAGCCGAAGATAAACTCGTTATAATTCAGATAGTGGCCGTCAAGATTGATTGTTGCGCGGGGGACTGTGCCGGAGAAGAAGGCTGTCGCGCCATTGTTTGGGCCCTGCGTGTCCTGACCGCGAATAACGGGTGCGCCCACGGTGTCGGTATAGACAACGTTGGGTGTTCCACGGACCGCTTCCGATACAGAGGTGTCGCCCGTCTTTTCCTTACTGATTTCCTTTGCGGTAATCACGGTCACGGATGAGGCAGTGTTCTTGATATCACGCGCTACTTTTTCGCCGGTGATGACGAGCGTGTCGAGCACCAGTCCTTTGGAGCCTCCAGATGCCTCAGCATCTTGTGCAAAGGTTGATGAGCTTGAGATCGCTGCTAGCGTCAACGCGCTGACGCCATAGAAAAAGTTGCGGGAGGAGCGGGTAATCATGAGTCGCCTCAAAACATGAGTGAGTAAGTCATGTTCTGTTATGCTTCCAAAATAGATTCCGCAATAAGGAATGCATACCGCAATACAGTATGATTGCAAGCATGTTCAGCCTGTTGCCAAATCGCAACAGGTTTTGCAGTTGGACGGACAACGCCAGATTTTGAGTGTAGCCTTTGTCGGCTTAGCTATTTGGAAAGGCATGACTTTGTGTGCCCATCGGGCTAAAGAAAGTGGTGAATCTATCGGGAGGCAGGACATTTGGAAGATCAGGGTCAATCCGCGGGTGAGGAGATGGAGGTCGTTAGCGACAAACGGTCTGGCACGATACAGTCTGTTTCAATTGCTGCCCGATTTCTGAAGATTCTCGCCAATGCCGAGAATGAACTGCCTCTGGGAGAGGTGGCGAAACGTGCTGGAACCGGCGGCTCGACAGCGCATCGCTATCTGCAAAGCCTTGTAAAGGAAGGTCTCGCGAAGCAGGATCCGGTCAGTGGTTTTTATGACCTTGGTCCAACGGCACTGAGCATCGGCATCGGCGCGCTTCGGCGGGTTGATGCGGTGGAGATCGCTGCACAACACATGAAAGCTTTATCGCAAACGCATGCGATGAGTGGTGGTGTGGCAATCTGGACCGACAGAGGGCCGACGCTGGTTCGCTGGTATCGCAGCGCCTATTTCTCTGTTAACCCGCTGGCGCTTGGCGATACATTGCCGATCGACAATACAGCCTGCGGTCATATTTTTCAGTCTTATCTTCCAACGGCCACGGTCGATCGGGCGCGCAAGGTCCAACCTGCACATTTTCGCGGAACGCCGCCGTCTAAAGCCCTGCTTGAAAAGGTACGCAACGATCGTTGGTCGGAGATGACCAGCCATCTCTTGTCAAATGTAACGGGTCAGGCTTCGCCTGTGCTCGATGCTCAAGGCGAGATTGTCTGCGTGATGACAACTGTTGCCGATCTTGGTCAGTTGCGCACGGATGAAGAGCGCCGTGCGCTTTTTTATGAAGCATGCATTGTCAATGAATCAACAGGTGGCCTCATCGTTGATACCAAGTTGGAAATGCCGAAGAGCTAAAGCGTTTCGGAAACCGGGTATGCGTCATGCTTTCGCTGTTCTATTTTGCAGGCTCGATATGGGCAGTGCTGCTCTTTGGGACGATCAGCGGCGTCCCCGAGATCGGGTCTGGAATGATAAGCGAAGAGAGCCCGAATGCATCTTTGACCAGTTGTTCGGTGACGATGTCAGAAGGCTTGCCCTGCGCTATGATCGCGCCCTCGCGCATGGCAATCATGTTGGTCGCATAACGACAGGCGTGGTTCAGTTCATGGAGCACAGCGACGATTGTTCGTCCCTGTCGGTTAAGCTGCGCTAGCAGATCAAGCAGTTCAATCTGGTGTGCGATGTCGAGATAGGTTGTCGGCTCATCCAAGAGCAGGATTGGTGTTTCCTGTGCAAGGACAAGCGCTATCCATACGCGCTGACGCTGGCCGCCGGAGAGTTCATCGACAAGTCTTCCTGCTAATGGGGTGACGCGGGTCGCTTCCATTGCCTGCG
Source organism: Brucella sp. NBRC 12950 (assembly GCF_030268145.1). Classification (NCBI taxonomy): domain Bacteria; kingdom Pseudomonadati; phylum Pseudomonadota; class Alphaproteobacteria; order Hyphomicrobiales; family Brucellaceae; genus Brucella; species Brucella sp. NBRC 12950. The sequence goes on along the minus strand of NZ_BSQC01000011.1, from coordinate 163,277 downwards.
CCACAGCCAGCTCATCAGCTTCAGACCATTGCCTTAAGAATGACTGATGCGGGTAACGGCCGCGGGCCACCAAATCTGCAACGGTGATGCCTTCCGGTGCAGTCGAACTTTGTGGCAGCAACCCCAGTCGTCGGGCGGTCTCTTTTGCAGGCAAGCTTGAAATGTCGCCGCCGTCGAGAATAATCTTCCCCTGACTGGGCTTGAGCAATCGCGACAATGCTCTGAGAAGAGTGGATTTCCCACAGGCATTCGGGCCCACAATCACGGTGAATGACGCATCTGGAATAGATACCGATAGATCGGTTGCAACCGTTCTCTCGTCGTATTTCAGGGTCACGGCTTCAGCGTGAAGGCGGTGTGTCATTGTGGCTCCTCGGTGGGGCTTCAGCAGGGTAGGATTGTCGTCCCGTATTGCATTGTAGAATACGTTCTGCAATATGGAGTAGCGCGATCATGTTTTATCAAGCGTCTTCTCCATCCAATTGCATTACGCGGCAACGAAGTATCAGCTATGGCACTTAGTAAGAATGTTCTCAAGTTTCTGGTAATGCTCGCGTTGCTGGTTTTGCCTTTCGAATTCGCGCTTGCGCAAGATTTAGGATGGCCCCGGACCATCGAACATCATTCGGGCGCGCTGACGCTGAAATCCAAGCCCGTGCGGATTGTTTCGACTGCACCGAGCCTGACCGGTATTCTGTTGGCTATCAATGCGCCGTTGGTCGCCAGTGCGGCAACCACGCCGAGCCCTTTGACCGATGAAAAGGGCTTCTTCTCGCAATGGGCCAAAGTGGCGGATGAGCGAGGCGTAGAGGTTCTCTACTCCAATCTGGAATTCGATATTGAGGCAATTATCGCAGCCGAGCCTGATCTTGTTGTTGTTTCAGCGACGGGAGCGGACAGCGTTCTACCCCAGTATGCAGAGCTTGTCGCGCAAGGCATCCCGACCATGGTGGTCAATTATTCCAATCAGAGCTGGCAGGATATTGCGAAGCAACTCGGTAAGGCCGCAGGCCTTGAGAATGATGTCGTCGCAAGCGTTGCACGCTTTGATGATTATGCTGCGAAGGCTGCAGCGGAGATCAAAGTGCCTGTCGATCCGGTGACGATTGTCGGTTATAATATTGGAAACAGCTACTCGATCGGCAAACAAACGAGTGCACAAGCACAATTGCTGGAAGCGCTTGGGTTTAAAGTCGCTGGTTTGCCGGATGCTCTTACAAAACAAGTCACACGCAGCTCCGATTTCGATTTTATTTCGCATGAGAATCTTTCTGCTGCGATAACCGGCAAGAGTGTGTTTCTCCTGCGTGGCCTTGATGGCGATGTACGCTCATTTTTAAGCGACCCGGTACTTGCTAATCTTGATGCCGTGAAAGGCAGTCGGGTCTATTCGCTTGGGCCGACATCCTTCCGCATCGACTATTATTCTGGCATTCAGATGATCGATATGGTCGTTCCGCATTTCCGCAAATGATCTCCGGCTTGTTTCAACAAACGAGAAGTCGTGGGTTCTCTTCCATCTCGGAGAGGCAACGCCGCTTTTGGGGGCTGATTGCGGGACTTGTTGTGTTGCTACTTGCCGTCTTCGCAAGCCTCGTGCTCGGTTCGCGTTCGATCTCGCTTGCCGATACCGTGCAGGCGCTCTGGCTGCCGGATCTTCAAAATAATGAGCATCTGATCATCCGCGAATTGCGGGTTCCGCGCACCATTATTGCCATTCTGGTCGGGCTGGCGCTAGGCGTTGCAGGTGCCGTGATGCAGGCTGTGACCCGCAATCCACTGGCCGAGCCGGGATTGCTGGGTATCAATGCAGGGGCTGCTGTTTCCGTCATCCTTGGGATCGTGGCATTCAACCTGACAAGTGTCTCACAATATGTCTGGTTTGCCTTTGTTGGCGCTGGCCTTGCCGGGGTAGCAGTTTTCCTTCTGGGGCAGGAAAGGCGCGCGGGGACGAACCCCGTTCGTCTGGTGCTGGCTGGGGCTGGAATATCCGTCGTTCTGGCTTCTGTTACCGGCATTCTCATCATCAATGCGCCAACATCTGTTTTGGATCAGTTTCGTCACTGGTCGGCGGGCTCCGTCGAGGGGAGGGGATACGATGTCATTGTGGTGCTTGCTGTTTCGATCGCTGCCGGATTGATTGCAGCGTTCTCGATTGCCGGACGCTTGAATGCGCTTGCTCTGGGCAAAGAACTGGGTGCCGCACTGGGCGTGGATGTCTATCGAACCTGGTTCCTGTCCTGCCTCTCTGTCATGCTTCTTGCTGGTGCTGCAACAGCGGGTGCTGGACCGATAGGATTTGTGGGGCTGGTGGCTCCGCATCTTGCACGGATTGTGGTGGGGCCAAACTATCGCTGGATTTTGCCATATTCAGCGCTGTTCGCGGCAATTCTACTGCTCGGCGCAGACATTATCGGGCGCGTGATCGCAGCGCCTTCAGAGGTTGCGGCAGGCATCATTTCGATGTTGCTTGGCGGACCATTTTTCATTTTCGTTGTTCGCAGATTCCGGTTGTCGAAACTATGAATGCTCAACCTCGATCCGTCCTGCGCTTTGGTTCATTTTCCATTCAATGGCGAATGAGAACATTGGTCGTTTCTATTCTGCTGATTGTGCTTGCCTGCGCTATGGGTGTCATGCATCTGGGTACAGGCAGCATGAGTTTTACCTCCAATGATATTCTCAAAAGCATCACGGGCCATGGACTTAACCCAACGGCCGACCGGATAGTTTTCCGCGTGCGTCTTCCTCGTTTGATAACTGCACTTTTCGTCGGTGCTTCATTGGGTATGGCGGGATCAATTTTCCAATCCATCTCCCGCAATGCGCTTGGATCGCCCGACATCATAGGATTTACAACCGGGGCTGCTACGGGCGCTATCGTAGAAATAATTCTTTTCAATTCCGGGCCATTTGAAACTGCACTGGCGGCGGTTTTATCCGGCATTGGCACGGCCCTGATCGTATTTCTGCTCGCAATGAAGGGTCGGACGACGGGTGGCTACCGGCTCATCCTGGTGGGGATTGGTGTGGGTGCTGTTCTGTCAGGTTTAAATACGGTGATGCTTGTCGCAGGGGACCTTGATCAGGCGGCATCGGCACAGCTCTGGCTTGCCGGCTCGTTGAACACGCGAACCTGGTCTCATGCGGTGCCTGCCATCATCGGCTTTGTGGCGATACTGCCGGTTGCAATTTATCATGCCCAGCGGATCGATCTGATCGAAATGGGGGACGATGCCGCACGCCAGCTGGGTGTCGCAACTGAATCGACGCGGCTTGTCATGGTTTTGGCAGCTGTTGGACTAACTTCAATTGCAACAGCTGCGGCTGGACCGATAGCCTTTATCGCACTTGCTGCCCCGCAAATGGTACGTCGGCTGACGCGTGGATCGGGCGTGCCGCTTGTTTCGAGCGCGCTTATGGGCGCGACATTGCTCATAGGGGCTGATCTCGTCAGCCAGCATTTTCCGCTCAATGTGAAAATGCCGATTGGCTTGACGACGGGCCTGCTTGGCGGTGTCTATCTCTTGTGGCTGCTAGCAAGCAATCGTCGTACGCTTTAGAGCGCATTGCGAGAACTGTTCTAACACAGACGTGGAGACACACTTTTGAGCTGTTCGGCTTTGAAGGTTTTTGGCGTAAAAAAGCAAAAATCCCGGACGAAGCCGGGATTTTGTTGCCTTTACTTAACGGAAAACTGGAGCGGGCGAAGGGATTCGAACCCTCGACCCCAACCTTGGCAAGGTTGTGCTCTACCCCTGAGCTACACCCGCTCGCGCCAGTCGTTTCCGTCAGGCAGGCGCTATATGGCCCAACGCTTTTGATATTGCAACAGGGAAAATGTTCTTTCCTGAAAAGAAATCGCAGAAATGATATAAGGTATTGATATTAATAATAAAAATTATTCGTTGCCTCGTTGTGAATAAGATACTTATCGTTGGCAATTCAGATTCCGACTCGGCAAATCAGTGTGAATCAGCGGTATTTGAGAGTGCTTTTTGTCATTCTCGATAAACCGTGGTGCTTCGGGCCTGTAGGGAAGCAATCGCTCTACGGATGGCAAAAATACGGCTATTGCGTCTTTGGTCTGCGTGATTAAGTGTATAGCGACGCTTCTATAATGGTCTTTTGCAAAGACTGTGCATTAAGGGAACAGAATCTTATGCCCATGACATCGGCCGAGCTGCATGAATATCTGAAAAACCTCGATATCGAGGTGAAGACGGTGGAACACCCACCTCTGTTCACGGTCGCCGATTCACAAAGCCTGCGTGGCGAAATCGCCGGAGGTCACACCAAGAATCTGTTCCTGAAGGACAAAAAAGACAATTTCTTTCTGGTGACCGTGGATGAAGAAGCTGTTGTTGATCTCAAGTCGATTCATCAGATTATTGGTGCTTCGAGCCGTGTTTCCTTCGGCAAGCCAGAGAAGCTGATGGAGTATCTTGGTGTCGTGCCTGGTGGCGTTACGGTCTTTGGCGCGGTAAACGATACAGGCCACAAAGTTCAGATCGTCCTTGACGCAAGTTTGATGGAAAACGACGTCATCAATGGGCATCCCCTGACCAACGAGGCCACCACATCGATCAAGCGGGATGATCTGATGCGTTTTCTCGCCGCGACAGGACATGAAGTACGCATTCTTGCTGTTTCAGAGGATGCGAAGGTGTCTTCATAGGTATAGACTGGCAAGTGACGCTTGATGGGCCGAGGTGGCTTGAAATTCGTTGCTGCAGATACAAACTGAGATATCGAAACCGGCCTGCTGCTGCACTATATGCAAGCTGGAAGACATAAGGAATATCCGATGACGAGCCAGAACAATCCCTATTCGAACTCAGCTGCGCAAATGACGGGCAATGTGTCTTTTGACACGTCGGCTTCGACTGCCGGTGGTGCTTCTCTAGGCGGCAAGGATCTTATTAAGGATACAACGACCGCAGCCTTTCAGGCGGATGTTATCGCGGAATCGCGCAATCAGCCGGTGCTTGTTGATTTCTGGGCGCCATGGTGCGGCCCTTGCAAACAGCTCACGCCAATCATCGAAAACGCAGTTCGTGAAGCAGGCGGCGCAGTCAAGCTCGTTAAGATGAATATCGATGACCATCCGTCGATCGCGGGTCAGCTCGGCATCCAGTCTATCCCGGCTGTGATTGCCTTCGTGAACGGCCAGCCTGCCGACGGCTTTATGGGTGCTTTGCCGGAATCCAAGGTGAAGGAATTCATCGCAAAAATTGGTGGACCAAGCGATCAGGAAGCGGCAATTGCCGAAGCAGTGACCGCGGCCAAGGAACTGGTTGAAGCTGGTGACTTTGTGCAGTCGGCGCAGATTTTCTCGTCAATCCTGCAGGTGGCCCCTGATAATGTAGATGCTGTTGTTGGTCTGGCGACTTGCCTCCTTGAATCAGGTGATGCCGATAAGGCGCGCGAAATTCTGGCAAGCCTGCCTGCTGACAAGCAGGATGCAGCGCCGGTTCGCGCACTTGAAGCCCGGCTGGCTCTTGCCGATCAGGTGAAGCTCATTGGTGATCCGGTAGAGCTGGAGCGCCGTATTCAGGCTGATCCGAACGATTTTCAGGCGCGTTATGATCTTGCGCAGGTGCGAAATGCTCAGGGACGCCGTGTTGAAGCGGCTGATGAGCTGTTGGCCGTGATGAAGGCTGATCGCAGCTGGAACGATGATGGCGCGCGCAAGCAGCTTCTTCAGTTCTTCGAGGCATGGGGCAACACAGATCCGGCGACACTGGGTGCGCGGCGTAAGCTGTCGTCGCTCTTATTCTCTTAATAGGCTTCATGACAGGGAACGATTGAAGCCACTTCATCTCGCTGTTTTCATGCATTTACAAATGCGAAGCCGCTTCACAACTTTGCTGGAAATGCTCGGAAGGAGAAAGTCATGCAGGTGGGCAACGCGCGATATCGGACAGCTTCGGATATTCCGGAACTTGTTCCGGTATTTCCGCTCAAAGGGGCCCTTCTTTTGCCAGGTGGTCAGTTGCCACTGAACATTTTTGAGCCACGCTATCTCGAAATGGTCGATGACGCGATTTCTAATAAGCGAATTATCGCGATGATTCAGCCTCGCATTGAAGATACAGGTGAGGATGACGAAAGCGAGACGTTCGATGAAACCGCTCGACCGCAATTGAGCAAGGTTGGATGTCTCGGACGGATCACCACTTATTCTGAAACTGGCGACGGCCGTGTGCTTATCACATTGCAGGGCATCTGCCGGTTCCGGGTTTTGGAGGAAGTCAATTCCCGAAGGCCTTATCGCCAATGCAAGATTGCGCCATTCCTAACTGACCTTGAAGCTGCGCGCGACATGGGCGAGATCGACCGGGAAGCGCTGTTGCGCGCTTTCAAGGATTATCTGGACGTACACAATCTAGAAGCCGACTGGGATAGTATTTCGCGGGCTGCAAATGACACACTGGTCAATGCGCTTTCAATGATGTCGCCTTTCGGCCCTGCTGAAAAGCAGGCGCTTCTGGAAGCTGCAGATTTAAGAACACGAGCTGCGACCTTGATCGCGATTACTGAAATGGTTCTGGCGAAAGCCAAGGACGATTATGGTTCGCGTCTGCAATGACCGCTGGGGAAACAATAATGGCAATTGATGAAAGTACCGGCAATCTCGACGTGAAACTGCTTGAGCTGCTGGTTTGCCCACTAACCAAGGGACCGCTTCAATATGAAGCGGAGCATAACGAGTTGATCTCGCAAAAGGCGAGGCTTGCCTATCCGGTCCGCGGTGGCATTCCGATCATGCTGCCATCGGAAGCACGTCCTCTGGAATAGAGAATATAAGCCTTGGGCAGATTTGAAGTTTGAGCGAATCTGCCCGATAACCCGGTTATATAATTTCTACATGTCCTCTGTTCTTTTTCATAAGTTTCGCGTTGAGGGTTGTTGCTTGCCGCGCGACTGGGTTCTATAACCCTCGCGGAACTTGAAAGCGCGTTATGGGAAATTGATTTCCCAGCCGCTATTGTGCGAGAAAAAACAGAGGCTTGGCATTATGGCATCCAGAAAACTCCTTCTCCTGCCCGGCGATGGCATCGGTCCCGAAGCAATGGCTGAGGTCCGCAAAATCATCGCTTTCCTCAATTCGGGCCTCAATCTTGCGTTTGAAACCGACGAAGGTCTGGTCGGCGGATCGGCATATGATGCGCATGGTCAGGCAATTTCCGATGCGGATATGGAAAAGGCGCTTGCTGCTGATGCCGTGCTTTTCGGCGCGGTTGGCGGCCCGAAGTGGGACAGTGTGCCTTATGAAGTGCGTCCAGAAGCAGGCCTTCTGCGTCTGCGCAAAGATCTGGCCCTTTATGCGAACCTGCGTCCAGCAATCTGCTATCCGGCACTGGCGCATTCTTCGTCGCTGAAGCCGGAAGTGATCGAGGGCCTCGACATCCTGATCCTGCGCGAGCTGACCGGCGGTGTTTACTTCGGCGAGCCGAAGGAAATCATCGATCTCGGCAATGGCCAGAAGCGTGGTATCGATACGCAAGTCTACGACACCTATGAAATCGAACGCATTGCCGATGTGGCCTTTGAACTTGCGCGCACCCGCCGCAACAAAGTCACCTCCATGGAAAAGCGCAATGTGATGAAGTCGGGCGTCTTGTGGAATCAGGTCGTTACGGCGCGCCACAAGGAGAAGCATTCGGATGTTGAACTTGAGCATATGCTGGCTGATGCGGGCGGTATGCAGCTCGTCCGTTGGCCGAAGCAGTTCGACGTAATTGTCACCGACAACCTGTTTGGCGACATGCTTTCCGACGTCGCGGCGATGCTTACCGGTTCGCTCGGCATGTTGCCATCCGCCTCGCTCGGTGCAGCGGATGCAAAGACCGGCAAGCGCAAGGCGCTTTACGAGCCAGTGCATGGTTCGGCACCAGACATTGCTGGTCAGGGCATTGCCAATCCGATTGCCATGATCGCTTCGCTCGCTATGTGCCTGCGTTATTCGTTCAACCTGATCGATGAAGCTGATCGTCTGGAGGCGGCGATTGCTGGTGTCCTCGATGATGGTCTGCGCACCGCCGACATCTGGTCGGAAGGTACCAATAAGGTCGGCACGACCGAAATGGGTGATGCGATTCTTGCAAAATTCAAGGCGCTTTCGGCTTAATCGCTGTTGCACCAGAAAGATAAGCCGCCATGTGAATGCATGGCGGCTTTTTTATTTTCACAGTTCAATCGAATTGAATTGTGAAGTCAGCAAAAACTGCCCCGATCAGCAAGAATATGAAGAAGTACTGAAAGCCTTTACGCTTGATGCGCATTGCCAAAAGGATTGCAATCGTCTCAATCGCGAAGACAACAAAGTCAGCGATTTCAAGCTTTTCTCCGTTGATGGAAATGCTTGGCCCCGCACTGCGCATTAGCTCTACGAGGTTGAGGAATATAAGCAGTGACAGGAGCCAGATTTTTCGTGACAGAAAGTATCTCTCGTAGTCACCATACTCCGTGATGTCATCTGGAGTTAAAGTGACGCACATGAAAAACAATCCAAATACATACAGAAGATCAAGAACATATGTATATATATTGTATGTCTTTGTACTGCTTTCAGAAAGATAATCCCACCAAAACTGAATTATCCAGAGAAAAACTACAATAATCCAGCCGATATGCATGTAGGAAATCTTATGCTTATTGGGATGCTGGACGAACCGGGAAGCGAAAATGAGAAGCCGTGACAGGCACAGACTGATCCCCATCCCGTTGATAATTCTCATATGAGAGAAAGCATCGGCAGCGCTGATGGCTGTTTCGACCCCTGAAGCCAATTTTTCACCTGATTGTTAAGTTTGTCACCAGTACATACCGAATAAATAGCGTTCCAGTTATTGGGAATGAATAGAAATATTCTTTTATGGTAAAGGGGTATGGTTGGTTTGCATCAGCGAAATGTTGGAAAATAAACGCCCGATTTCCGGCTGCAAATTGAAGCCAAAGCGCTAATATGATTGTCATGTTGAACACACTTCCCGATATGAACACGTTGTATGATGCCTTACTCGCTCGCGATTCCGCTTATGAGGGAAGGGTCTATGTGGGCGTAGTTTCGACCGGCATCTTCTGTCGGCTGAGCTGCCCTGCAAGAAAGCCTCTGAAAGAGAATTGTCGATTTTTTGCTTCGATTCCTGAATGTATTGCTGATGGTTTCCGGCCATGCAAAAGGTGTTGCCCGTTGCAGCCTGCAGCTGAGGCCGATGTTTCAGTTGATCGCCTGCTGAGGGCGTTGGAAGCACAGCCTCAACGGCGCTGGAGCGAAGACGATGTCACTGAGATGGGTTTTGATCCTTCGACGGTGCGGCGCAGTTTCAGAAGGCATTTTGGAATCACCTTCCTTGAAATGGCGAGGCAGGAACGGTTGCGACAGGGTTTCCAAACACTTGTGCAGGGCGAGCGTGTCATCGACGCACAAATTGATGCGGGTTTTGAATCCCCTGACGCGTTCCGCAATGCCTTCGCCCGTATCCTCGGTCTGGCACCGGCACAGTTGCAAAAGGACGGTTTGCTGCGGGCAGATTGGATCAAGACGCCGCTCGGTACGATGATTGCTGTGTGCGATCAATCTGCACTCCATCTGCTGGAGTTCTCCGACAGAAAGGCATTACCGCAAGAGCTAAAAAAGCTATACAAGGCCAGTCACGGCGCAATTGGCATCGGGCGTTATCCGGCGCATGATATGCTCGAACATGAGCTTGATGCATTTTTCGCAGGGCGATCTGCTAAGTTCACTATTCCTCTGGTGATGCATGGGAGCGCATTTACACGCGAAGTTTGGCGAGTGTTGCAGCATATCGGAGCCGGTCAGACACGAAGTTATAGCGAGATTGCGAGGGCCGTAGAAAAGCCGCTTGCTGTGCGTGCTGTGGCACGCGCCAACGGTGCCAACCAGATTGCCATCATTGTTCCGTGCCATCGGGTGATTGGTGCGGATGGTTCACTGACGGGTTATGGCGGAGGTCTGTGGCGCAAGCAGAAGCTTATCGAGATCGAGGCGCAATATCGTTGAGTGCATCGAAAAAAAACGCCGCCTGGTGAGGCGGCGTCTTCATTAAATTTAAGCTCAATTACTCGACCTTGTTGAGGTCGACATTCTTGGTTTCCTTGACAAAGATGAGACCAATAACGAGCGTGATTGTTGCAATTACGATCGGATACCAAAGTCCGTAGTAGATATCACCCTTTGCAGCACTCATCGCGAAGACCGTTGCTGGCAGAAGGCCACCGAACCAGCCGTTACCAATGTGATATGGCAGTGACATGCCGGTGTAGCGAATGCGGGTCGGGAACATTTCAACCAGGATCGCGGCGATTGGGCCATAAACCATCGTCACATAGATGACGAGAATGGTAAGAATGGCGATCGTCATAAACCAGTTGATCTGCGAAGGATCGGCGACCATCTTGAATGCTCCCGCATTCGGGATGGTGTAGACAGCCTGTTCTGGCTGCGCTGCAGCATCGGCTTCAGCCTGGGTGATGATCTTGTTCTTCACAAGATCTGCACTTGACATTGTAGCCTTTTCACCCGCGCGAACAGCTTCTGCGCTCAGTTCCAGTTCCGGATTGGCTGCGATGAATGCATCGAGTTTAGAATCCGCGACTTTTGCTGGGCTACGAACGAGCGGCCAACCAGCCTTTTGCAGGGCGAAGTTGATGTCATGCGTGAGCGCGGCCTGCTTTGCGGTTGCTTCTGCACCGGCTGCATTCGCATCGAACGAAGTTACAGTGGATTCACCGATCTTGACGGTTGCAGGCTGTCCGGCGGGACCGATCACGACGTCATATGGTACAGCACTGCGTGACAGGAAGCTCGTTGCAATATCGCAGGAGCTAGTGAATTTTGAGGTTCCGGTCGCGTTAAACTGGAAGTTACAGTCACCAGGAGCAGCGGTGACAGTTGCACGGATCGTCTGTTCTGCTTGGGCTAGCGCAGGGTTTGCGGCCTGCGTGAGAGCCTTGAACAGCGGGAAATATGTGACCGCCGCGAGCAGTAGACCCGCCATGATGATTGGCTTGCGGCCGATTTTATCGGATAGCCAGCCGAAAATTACGAAGAAGCTGGTGCCGATCAGAAGCGCGGCCGCCACCATGATGTTTGCGGTCTGATTTTCGACCTTGAGAACGTTCTGCAAGAAGAAAAGCGCGTAGAACTGACCGCAATACCAGACAACCGCCTGACCCATGGTGAGCCCGAAGAGAGCGATGAGGGCGATCTTTGCATTTTTCCACTGACCGAAAGCTTCAGACAGCGGTGCCTTGGATGTCTTTCCTTCTTCCTTCATCTTCTTAAAGGCCGGGGATTCGCTCATCTGCATACGAATCCAGACCGAGATACCCAGAAGAACAATTGAAACCAGAAACGGAATACGCCAGCCCCAAGCAGCAAAAGACTCCGTCGTCATTACGTTTTGAATGCTCAGAATGACCATGAGCGAAAGGAACAATCCCAAAGTTGCGGTCGTCTGGATCCACGAGGTGTAAAATCCGCGGCGACCATTCGGCGCGTGTTCAGCAACATAGGTTGCAGCGCCACCATATTCGCCACCAAGCGCCAAACCCTGCAGCATGCGCAGAATGATTAGAATCGCTGGCGCAACAATACCGAGCGTCGCAGATCCAGGCAGGATGCCGACGAGGAACGTCGATGCGCCCATGATGACGATAGTTACAAGGAATGTATATTTACGTCCGACCAGATCACCGATACGTCCGAAGACGAGCGCGCCAAACGGTCGTACAAGAAAGCCCGCCGCGAAAGCCAGCAATACAAATATATTACGGGTCGTTTCGGGATACTCATTGAAGAACGCAGCTCCGATAAAGGCTGCGAGTGTTCCGTAGAGATAAAAGTCGTACCATTCAAATACAGTACCGAGCGAAGAAGCGAAAATTACCTTCTTTTCTTCGCGCGTCATTTTAGGCGCGCCGGCAGCGGCGCTCGATTGAACTGACATTGATTCCTCCCAACAGCATTTTTGCTGATGTGTGTGAACGTTCTCCTCCAACTTCCACACACTTTTTCCACGCAAGCATGATGAACTGAATCGTTTAATCCGTTTATTATCTTTTAGTATGAGAAGCGAAGCGAGCTCTGCCGGTTGAGAAACTTATTTGCTTACGTGGTGCCAGAGTTCTTTACGAGCCTCCTCGGAGGGTTTGGCGCGTTCTTGGATGCCCAGATGCCACAACATTAGAATCTTTATCCAAATCTGCCTTAACAAGGCTTTTCTCATCGAATTTGGTTTTTTTCTCACTCATTGGGTGCTAAGTCGCTCTCGCGATCAATTCCGACCCAAAATATCGCAGTGACGACATTTGCAGATTGATTTATGTCGCTGAGCGAGTATTGAGCCCAGAGCCTGAAAGCCCCAAACATGACTGCACGTCTTTCATTCGCGCGCGAGCGTATCAACGTTCTTCTTCTCGAAGGCATCAACCAGTCTGCTGTCGATTATTTTAAGTCGTCTGGCTATACTAACGTCGTGCATTTGCCTAAGGCACTCGACAAAGCTGAACTGATTGAGGCAATTTCTTCCGCGCATATCGTGGGCATCCGTTCGCGCACGCAGCTTACTGATGAAGTGTTTGAAGCAGCGCAGCGCTTGATTGCAGTCGGCTGCTTTTCGGTGGGCACAAATCAGGTTGATCTGAAAGCTGCCCGCAAACGTGGTATTCCGGTTTTTAATGCACCGTTTTCCAATACGCGTTCTGTTGCTGAACTGGTGATTGGCGAGATCATCATGCTGATGCGCCGGATTTTCCCGCGCTCTAATGCAGCTCATGTTGGTGGCTGGGATAAGAGTGCGACCGGCAGCCGCGAAGTCCGTGGCAAGACGCTGGGCATCGTAGGCTACGGCAATATTGGCTCGCAGGTCGGTAATCTTGCTGAAAGTCTCGGCATGACCGTCCGTTACTTCGATATGACCGACAAACTGCAATATGGTAATGTCATCCCGACGGAAACCCTTGATGAGCTGCTCGAAATCTCCGATGTGATCAGTCTTCATGTGCCATCGAATAAATCGACGGCCAAGATGATCACTGAAGCCAAGCTGCGTAAGATGAAGAAAGGCGCTTTCTTGATCAATAATGCGCGCGGCTCGGTCGTTGACCTGGAGGCGCTGGCGAAGGTTCTTAAAGAAGGTCATCTTGCCGGCGCGGCAATTGATGTGTTTCCGGTTGAGCCTGCTTCCAACAAGGATCCGTTCGTTTCGCCATTGCAGGGATTGGAGAACGTCATCTTGACGCCGCATATCGGCGGTTCGACCGAAGAAGCGCAGGAGCGCATCGGTATGGAAGTCAGCCGCAAGCTGGTTGAATATTCCGATGTCGGTTCGACGTTGGGAGCTGTCAATTTCCCGCAGGTTCAACTGCCTGCACGTCCAAGCGGTACGCGCTTCATGCATGTGCACGAGAACCGTCCCGGTATCCTCAACAGCCTCGTCAATATCTTCTCATCGCACAACATCAACATCGTCAGTCAGTTTCTGCAGACCGATGGTGAAGTCGGTTACGTGGTGATCGAAGGCGACGCGATGGAAGAGCATGCCGAAGATGTATTGCAGGCAATGCGTGAAATTCCGGGCACGGTTCGGACGCGTCTGCTTTACTAATTTGAGCATCATTTTTTAAAGGCCTGCGCCGGATTTCGGGCGCGGGCCTTTGTCATTTTTGTGGTCGAGGCGTAATAAGCGGCATCGTTCCGGCATATTTGAGCAGTTTTGTTGCGCTCGTGGCTGCAAACACATTGACTCTTTTTTCAAAGGGCTTAAAAGCGCAATCGGAAAAGGAGACAAACCCGTGAACGCTTCTCGCGCATCACATAGCCTGTGTGGACTGAATGGCCTCATCGCCATTGACAGCCCTATGGCGTCCGTTTCCAAAACTACCATGGCCACTTGCATTAAAACGACCACCAAAACGGTCTGACCCCTTGGCCTGCTCGCCCTCTCTCCCCGGGTCCGGCCCAGGGAAAAGGCCCGCTGGTCGCGGGTTTTTATGGAAGCGGAGAGGACAGGAGAAGGTAAATGGGTTTCAAGATTGCAGTCGTCGGCGCTACCGGTAATGTCGGGCGCGAAATGCTCAATATCCTCGAAGAACGTGGCTTTCCGGCTGATGAAGTCGTAGCGCTCGCTTCACGCCGCAGCCAGGGCACCGAAGTATCCTATGGCGACAAGACGCTGAAGGTGAAGGCACTCGATCAGTACGATTTCTCTGATACCGACATTTGCCTCATGTCCGCTGGTGGCAATATTTCCAAGGAATGGTCGCCAAAGATCGGTGCGCAGGGTTGCGTTGTAATCGATAATTCTTCTGCATGGCGCTATGATGCCAATGTGCCCCTCATTGTTCCGGAAGTGAATCCTGATGCGATTGAAAGCTTCCGTAAGAAGAACATCATTGCCAACCCGAACTGCTCGACTGCGCAGCTTGTCGTGGCTCTGAAGCCTCTGCACGATGCAGCCAAGATCAAGCGCGTTGTCGTTTCGACTTACCAGTCCGTTTCGGGCGCCGGCAAGGAAGGCATGGACGAACTGTTCCAGCAATCGCGCGCAGTTTTTGTTGCGGATCCAGTTACGGCTCAGAAATTCACCAAGCGCATTGCGTTTAACGTGATCCCGCATATCGATGTCTTCATGGAAGACGGCTACACCAAGGAAGAATGGAAGATGGTGGCCGAAACCAAGAAGATGCTTGATCCAAAGATCAAGCTTACGGCAACGGCTGTTCGTGTACCCGTGTTCATCGGTCACTCGGAAGCAGTCAACATTGAGTTTGAAAATCCGATTTCGGCTGAAGAAGCGCGCGAAATTCTACGCGAAGCGCCGGGATGTCAGGTTGTCGATAAGCACGAAGACGGCGGCTACATCACGCCGTATGAATCGGCTGGCGAAGATGCAACCTACATCAGCCGTATCCGTGAAGATATCACGGTTGAAAACGGTCTGGCACTTTGGGTTGTTTCCGACAATCTACGCAAGGGCGCTGCTCTCAACACGATTCAGATCGCAGAACTGCTTGTTGCTCGCGGCCTGATTACGCCAAAGGCATTAGCTGCTTAATCGAGATTGCAGTTTGAAAGCAAAAGCGCCGGGAAACCGGCGTTTTTTTATAGTGCATCCAGAAAATTATGACGGTGTTCTGGCAAGCTGCGCACTGAAGATCTAACCTGAGATACTGGCTTTGAGATTGTTGCGGACATCGAGCAGCTGTGCTCGAAGATCCTGCAAGTTGCTGATGGGCTGACCGAGCGCGCAGAAGACCTGCTCAGGAATGCTTTCGGCCCCTATGCGCAAAGCCCGGCCTGCATCGGTCAGCGTAATACGGACCTGCCGCTCATCCTGTGGGTCTCTGCGACGCGCAATATGGCCTGCTGCTTCTAGTCTTTTCAAAAGCGGTGTGAGGGTGCCGGAATCGAGATTGAGTTTCGCGCCAATTTCAGAAACCGTGCGGTTATCCTGTTCCCACAAAACAATCATGACCAGAAACTGCGGATAGGTGAGTTCCAGTTTGCTGAGGATCGGTTGATAGGCGCGGCTCAGCGCATTCGCGGTCGAATAGATCGCGAAACAAACCATATCCGAAAGATTGAGATGGGATCCCTTTGGGTCTTCTTTCATAGCGTAAGCTCCTTGGCAGAACTTTACATGAGGTGCAATTGAATTGCGCATCACATATATGTGTCAAAACATTTCGCAAAATTAGATTGCGCACAATTTAAAATTTTGCAATTTTGGTTGTGGAGATAAGCGAACACTCACCGACGGAGATTTTAAAATGGCAATTCTTTACACGACCCAGTCCACAGCAACCGGCGGCCGCACGGGCAGCGCCAAGACCGCTGATGGGCGTTTAAGTGTTGTTCTCGACACCCCGAAGGAACTCGGTGGTTCGGGTGGCGAAGGCACCAATCCCGAGCAGCTTTTTGCATCCGGTTATGCAGCTTGCTTCCTTGGCGCATTGAAATTCGTGGCAGCCAAGGAAAAGGTTTCGATTTCCGCTGATAGCACGGTGACTGCAACCGTTGGTATTGGCCCACGTGAAGATGGTACAGGTTTTGGTCTGGATGTGGCTCTGGCGGTTGCTCTGCCGGGTGTTGAAAAAGCCAAAGCAGAAGAGCTGGTCAATGCAGCGCACATTGTTTGTCCCTATTCACATGCAACACGCGGTAATATCGATGTCCGCTTGAGCGTGGCATAAGCCCAACCAGCGAAAGGCGCCCAAACGGGCGCCTTTATTATTTTTCATTGAGGCGGAATATTCAACGCTTTCAATGCCGTCTCAACCTGGCCACGCGTTTTTCCTCCCAATGGAAGAATCGGCCGCGGCGGTTCGATTTTTGAAATACCCAGCAGATCGGCGATCAGGTACATTACGCGGAAGCTGCCATGGGCTTTAAACAGGTTCCAGAGTGGCTCAAATGCAGCGTTGATGCGCTCGGCGTCTTCCCGTGCGCCGCTTTGTGCAGCACGCACCAGTGCTGCGAACTGCTTCGGTAGAAGACCTGCAGACACACTGTAGAAAGCATCAGCGCCTGCGAGCAGGGCGTCCTTTGCTCCCCAATCGCCACTATAGCCAATAGCGAAGTCATCGGGCGTTGTAGCGCGCAACTTCGCAATCTCTGCCGCATAATCTTCATCGGCAGGCAGAGGCATTTTGATTGCCTTGATGTTTTTGAGTTCTGCTAGGCGCGTAATCAGTTCATCGGTGAAAATGAAACGAGTGGTGCCGGGATTGTTGTAGATACACAAAGGCAGATCGGTCGCGCTTGCTACAGCTTTGAAATGCTCAAAGCCTTCTTCCTGTGTGAGCGGAGTATAGGAGACGGGAGCGAGCAAGAGCGCATCAGCGCCAGCATCTGCCGCATCACGGGCAAGCGCTTGCGCTTCGTCGGTACGCAATGCGCCGACGCCTACGATCAGCGGCACCTTGCCGCTGATGTGTTGCACCGCAGTCCTGACCGTATGTCGACGTTGTTCTCGTGTGAGGAAGGCGTAGCCGCCCGTGCTTCCCAACAGGCCAACCGAGTCCGCGCCTGCGTCGTGGACGCGGGTGAGAAAAGAGTTGAGCGCGTCCTCAATAAGATTGCCTGCTGCGTCGATTGGGGTGAGGGGGAAGGCGGAGAGGCCTTTGAAAATCTTCATTGCGATACTCGTTTCTCAGACAGGTTTAGCGTGACAGAAGCAGGCGAATGCCAGCGACGGCAAAGACGGCTGAAAGAACGCCTTCGATCCAGCGGCGAGCGCGTCGATACATGCGCACCATGGGCGCGGTCGAGAATACAACGGCGTAGCCGCAGAAGATGGTGATGCTCAGCGTTATACAGCCGCCGAGGAATGCCGTCAGCTGTGGCCAAGACGAGTTTGTGCCAAGGCCAAGCGTTACCAGTGCGATCCATGACAGGATCGACTTGGGATTGGAAAGATGCAGGAGCAAGCCACGTCGGTAAAGCTCTCCGCCTGATAGGAAAGCATCTCCGCTAGTTGCGCGAGCAGCGATCTTTTCGTCCGATGTCATGGCAGCGCGTGCCGCTTTAAAGGCCAGGTACAGGAGGTACAGCCCGCCGAAAATCTTGAGAACAATCAGCGCCTCAGCAAAACGTGTGAGGATCGCTGAAACACCGGTCGCAGCCATCAGACCCCAGAAGATGGAGCCTGTCACGACGCCTGCGGCAAACATCAATCCCGCTTTTCGGCCTTGGTTCATGGCAACGCCCATGATGCGCATATTGCTGGGGCCAGGACTTCCGGCAGCAATAACATAGGTCGTGTAAACGAGGAGAAGCTGATAGGCCGCCGGAGAAAGGCTCATGATCGTCACTCAGTTTGAACTGAGGCAATCAATAGCATTCTGCGCATGCAATATCTGTATGCGATTGTATCGAAATCTACTGGAAAACTGCCGAAATTGTCACTGTTTTGGTCGAAAATAGCAAAAGTGTGCCGCTCATCGCAAATCCGTAATTCTAATCTGCCTGGGCTTCCAGCGCTTCCATATCGTCATCCGAAAGGCCAAAATGATGGCCGATTTCATGAATGAGAACATGAGTGATGATGTCGCCAAGCGTTTCTTCGTGTTCGGACCAGTAATCCAGAATTGCGCGGCGGAAGAGCGTGATGCGATTGGGGCCTTCGCCGGTTTGCAGGCTGAAGCGTTCACCAATACCAGTGCCCTCAAACAGACCTAACAGGTCGAACGGCGTTTCCAATCCCATGTCTTCGACAATCTGTTCTTCGGGAAAGTCAGAGATCTGGATAATAATATCGCCGCACAGCGTCCTGAACTCTTGCGGCAGATGCGCAAGAGCTTCGATCGCGATGGATTCGATTTCGTCTAGCGAGGGCGACAAACGTGCCGCCCAATCACCGCTTTGATCTTCTCGGGCCATTTCAGCCAATCGTGTCCTATTCACTTGTTCAGGCCACCACGCGTCGACCAGAGGCGTTTAATGCAATGACCATTATGCCCAAGGACGCTGTTGAGCGTTCTTTGCTTCAAATGTGTCAATGTTTGTTACCTTTTCCATGGTCAGGCCGATGTCATCGAGACCATTGAGCAGGCAATGACGCTTGAAATCATCGAGGTCGAAGGAAATTGAGCCGCCATCCGGGCCATGGATTTCCTTGGCTTCCAAATCAATGGTGAGCGTAGCATTCGCACCGCGCGATGCATCGTCCATCAGCTTGTCGAGTTCTTCCTGGCTGACCTTGATCGGCAGAATGCCGTTCTTGAAGCAGTTGTTGTAGAAGATGTCGGCGAACGAGGTCGAAATTACGCAACGAATGCCGAAATCGAGCAGAGCCCAAGGTGCGTGTTCACGCGAGGAGCCGCAGCCGAAATTGTCGCCAGCAACCAGAATCTGGGCGTTGCGATAGCCCGGCTTGTTGAGCACGAAATCCGCATTTTCGGTTCCGTCTTCATTAAAGCGCATTTCGGCAAAAAGCCCCTTGCTCAGACCCGTGCGTTTGATCGTCTTCAGATAATCCTTCGGGATAATCATGTCCGTATCGATATTGACGATCGGCAGGGGGGCCGCGACGCCCGTGAGCTTGGTGAACTTGTCCATGTTCCTGACCTGTCGGTTGGGTATTTTAAATTTGCAGTCTGATTTACATCAGCACCGCACAGAGTCAATGTTTCAGGCCGCAACTGCCTAATAGGTCGCAACCCTTTCGGCAGATTAGCAGCGCTTCCGGCCTGTTTTGAGGCGAGCCGGAAACGACTATTGTGTGTTACGCATGAATATGTCTGAAACTCGCATCAAAAATTCGCAATCATGCGCTGAAGCGAAGTTAGACGAAATTATTGCACATTAAGTGCAATGCCGCCGGTCTCGCTGCCCGTCAACCTGCGAGATTTCCCGTCTGCACCAAGAACAACTGTGAAGCGTCTGCGCAGCATCGAGAGGTTTGGCGAAACTACGACATCAATCGCAGGATCGAACTGCAGGGTGATCCGCCAGAGATCAGGTTTGATTGTCTCTTCAACACCGATGATGCGAGCGTTGAAGGCAGTTGAATGGAACATGCCTGAAACGCGTTGGCCGACACGGTATGGGGCAGCACTGTCTTCGGCGCGTAAGGTTCCGACTTGCACGCCATGGGCTGCAAGGGTGTTCCAATCGCGCGTGCCGGACTGGCGAGCAACTAGATCCAGCGCCTTTCCGTGGCTGATATGAATGCCCTCTTCACCCAGTGCCTGCCGCAAACGGCGAGCCTGATGTTTAAAATCAGATGTATTGTGCCCAGCAAGGATGGCTGTTGTCATGGTTTTGCTCCTGCATGTGAGCGGCATTTTCGTAAACGGGTGCCCGCATTGCCGTTTCTGCACTCACCGGAACAGGAACGCGTATTTAGAATGCTTTACCATGGCCATCAGGCTGCGAGCGGCGGGTGCATTCCAACCGAAGAATTGAAAATAAGCAGAGCTAGTGCGGATTTCAAGTCTTGAGAATTGAAGGCGCTGCAACGCTCACTCTAGCAAAATTCGCGTCGGCAAG
This sequence comes from Brucella sp. NBRC 12950, assembly GCF_030268145.1. Taxonomy (NCBI): domain Bacteria; kingdom Pseudomonadati; phylum Pseudomonadota; class Alphaproteobacteria; order Hyphomicrobiales; family Brucellaceae; genus Brucella; species Brucella sp. NBRC 12950. The sequence continues at coordinate 143,254 of NZ_BSQC01000011.1, read as the reverse complement.
ATCAATTATGCTAACAACACCAAAATACTATATGTGCTTGACCTTAGGGCTTAAATAATCAAAGTCGGTTCAATTTTCATGTCTTAAGACTAGCAGCGATGGGTGGAATATGCTTCGAATTTTTCTCTTTGGCTTGACATTAGCACTGACCAGTTTGCCAGCTTCTTCGGAGAACAAGCCGGGTTTCAATCCGCATGAAGGAATTTTTACAAGCAATGAAGGCATGGAGCTTAAGGCTGATGTGACGCACAAAAGTGGCGATCAATATGCCGTATCTCTAACGACAAGCGTCCCAATGGTCGATAATCAGCCAGGCTGCGGTGGCGGCGTTTCCGGGGATGTTACTATTAAAGACAAAAAAGCGATTTTCAAAATCCAGAGCGAAGGCTTTGATCCGAACGAAGCCGAGTCTGCGCGGAACCCGCGCTATTGCGAGATCAAGATGAATTTCGTTGGTGAGTATAAACTCGAGATCGAAGAGGTCGGCGGATGCACCTATTACCACGGTGCATCATGTGAGTTCACCGGAACACTCGAACACGAAGCGAGCGGAATTTAAAAAACTTTGTCGGGCGAGCGCTTGTCTGCTGATGCAGAACGGTGCACAAATTGCGCATGAAAACAATTGCTCGCCCGCGTCGTTCCGTCTTGTTCGTACCCGCATCCAATAGTCGTGCGCTCGAAAAGTCGCTGACGCTTGCAGCGGATTGTGTGATCTACGATCTCGAAGATTCCGTAGCTCCTGAGACAAAAATTGCAGCGCGAGACGCTCTGTCCGCATATTTTTCCGAGCATCCAAAGGTTGGATTCGAGCGGGTGGTGCGGGTGAATTCTTCCGATACGCAATGGGGTAAAGGCGACGTTGCTGCCGCAGCCAATATGGGGGCGGACGCGGTGTTGCTGCCCAAGGTCGAGCGGCCGCAGGATGTGATTGACGCCGCCAATCGGCTTGACCGCCACGATGCGGACCCTGATACGCGTGTCTGGGCGATGATCGAAACTCCACGCGGTATCCTCAATGCGGATGAAATTGCTGTACTTGGCCATCGTTCGGCGGCAAGGCTCGGCTGTTTTGTGGTGGGTCCAAATGATATTGCGCGTGCCACCGGTGTTCGTCCGCAAGTCGGGAGGCCATATCTGATCCCATGGCTGATGCAGATCATTCTGGCCGCGCGCGCTGGCGGTATTGATGTGCTGGATGGCGTTTTCAATGACTTTCGGGATAGTGTGGGCTTTGAAGCTGAATGCTTACAGGCAGCTCTGATGGGCTTTGATGGCAAGACGCTTATTCACCCTTCGCAAATTGAGCCAGCAAACCGTGCCTTCTCACCGTCCGATGAAGATGTGGCCCATGCCCGCGCTGTAATTTCAGTGTTTGCGCAGCCCGAAAATGCTCAAAAGGGCGTAGTGTCGCTCAATGGAGAGATGGTTGAGCGTCTGCATCTCGAACTAGCCGAGCGCGTTCTCGCAAAATCCAGTTTTACATCTTAACCAAGGAAGAATGACTATGAAGCTCTATCGTTTCATCACCGGCCCGGATGATTCCGCGTTCTGTCACCGAGTTACCGCGGCACTTAACAAGGGTTGGCAGCTTTATGGCTCCCCGACCTACGCGTTCAATGCGGCAACTGGCGTTCTGCATTGCGGTCAGCCTGTTGTGAAGGAAGTCGACGGCGTCGACTACACACCAGACATCAAGCTCGGCGAATATTGATGGCTGTCCGCCGCATCATATCCAACATAGTAGCCGATGATCTCTCGGCAGCGAAGCGATTTTACGCGGATGTACTGGAACTTGACGTGGTGATGGACCATGGCTGGATTGTCACCTATGCCGCAGATGCACAAGCAAGGGTGCAGATCAGCTTTGCTACTGAAGGTGGTTCGGGCACGCAGGTGCCCGATCTCTCCATAGAAGTCGATGATACTGATGCGGTGCTTGAGCGAATGATTGCCGCTGGCTTTCAAGTTGAATATGGGCCCATTGACGAGGATTGGGGTGTTCGACGCTTCTTTGTGCGTGATCCCTATGGACGGCTTGTAAATATTCTCAGTCATGAGAATTGAAAAAGGCCGGTTTCCCGGCCTCATCCATTGAGATGGGCTTAATTTAACCCACGTTTCTCAATCATTGCATCCGGCGTTGGCATCTTACCGCGGAAGGCTTTGTAAAGCTCTTCTGGATCACGGCTGCCGCCGGCAGAATAAATATATTGCTTTAGCTTCGCTGCCAGTTCCGGGTTAAACGCATCGCCCGTCTCCTCAAATGCCGAGAATGCATCGGCATCGAGCACTTCCGACCACATGTAGGAATAATAGCCGGCGGAGTAGCCGTCGCCGGAGAAGACATGGGTAAAGTGTGGCGTGCGATGACGCATGATAATCGCATCGGGCATCGACAGTTTTTTCAGTGTTTCCGCCTCAAAGGCTAGCGGATCGCTGATTGTTTGCGTGCCCGTATGGAACGCCATATCGACAAGCGCGGATGAGGTGAATTCCACTGTGTTGAAGCCTGCATTGAAAGAACGTGCGGCAAGCACCTTTTCTAAAAGCGCCTTTGGCATTGCTTCTCCAGTGCGGTAGTGCACGGCATATTTTTCAAGCACAGCAGGGACGGTCAGCCAATGCTCGTAGAGCTGGGATGGCAGTTCAACAAAATCACGCGAAACAGCGGTGCCGGAAATAGCAGGCCATGTCACATCCGATAAAAGCCCATGCAACGCATGACCAAATTCGTGGAACAGTGTGCGGGCATCATCAAGCGAAAGAAGCGCGGGCTCACCGGCCTTTGGCTTTGCAAAATTCATCACGTTGTAGATGAAAGGCTTCTGCCCGGAATTGAGCTTGTGGCTCGATTGCAGCGAACTCATCCATGCACCAGAGCGCTTAGATGTGCGGGCGAAATAGTCACCTAAGAATAGCCCCCGTTCGCTGCCGTCAGCGTTCAATACCCGAAACACCCTTACATCGGGATGCCATGCGGCGATCCCTTTCTTTTCCTCGAAACGGATGCCGAAAAGGCGGCTTGCAACATCGAAGCTCGCTTCGATGATGTTTTCGAGTTGCAGATATGGCTTGAGTTCAGCCTCATCAAAGGCAAAGCGTTCGGCACGAAGCTTTTCAGCATAAAAGCGCCAGTCCCAAGGCGCTACTTTGTGGTTATGGCCGTTGGCTGCGATCAGACGTTCAAGTTCGCTTTCTTCTTCATGGGCCTTAGCGCGCGCCTTGTCCCAGACCGGCTCGAGCAAGTCCATGACAGCCTTAGGCGTCTTGGCCATGGTGTCGTCGAGCTTATATGCGGCAAAATTGGCATAGCCCAGCAGGTGAGCCTTGCGCTCGCGTAGTTCCACCATTTCCCGCACGATTTCGCGGTTGTCGGTCTCGCCACCATTTTCGCCGCGCTTGCCCCAGGCGTTGAAAGCTTGTTCGCGCAGTTCCCGATTTTCCGAAAAGGTCAAGAATGGTTCGACAATCGAGCGTGATAGCGTCACCGCCCATGCGTCCGGCTGACCACGCTCGGCTGCAGCACTTTGCATGGCATTTTTGAGGAAATCCGGAAGACCCGCAAGATCGGCCTCATTTGTGATGAACAAAGCCCAGCTCGATTCATCCTTCAAAACATTCTGGCCGAAGCGTGCGCCAAGGCCAGCAAGCTTTTCATTGATGCCTGCGAGTTCTTTCTTGCCGGTTTCATCAAGCTTGGCACCGGAGCGAACAAAGCCTTTCCAGGTCTTTTCCAAAACGCGTTTGGTTTCGACATCCAGCTCAAGATCGTCGCGTTTCTCATAAAGTGCATCGATGCGTGCGAACAGCTTCGGGTCCATCATGATGCGCGAATAATGGCGCGACATTTTGGGTGCGATTTCACGCTCCAGCGTCTGAATAGTGTCGTTGGTGTGAGCACCGGCGCGAAGCCAGAAAATGGAGGAAACGCGATCAAGGGACTTGCCCGTCAGTTGTAAAGCTTTCAGCGTGTTTTCAACCGTCGCTTCAGCGGTCTCGTGAGAGATTGTTTCCACTTCCGCAAGGTCATCCGCCAGAGCTGCATCAAAGGTGGCAGCGAAATCGCCATCCTTGAATGCTTTGAAATCCGGCAGGCCAAGCGGTCCGTTCCATTCGGTAAGCGCGTGATTGTAAGCTGGCTTTTCGGACATCAGAAAACTCCACATCAATTGAATTCCGTATGCACCAGATTTAGGAGTTCATTGACTATCGGGCAAGGGTCTATGCTTCTGTTTCGCATGACCGTATAGCGTGGCTTGACCCTACCCCCCGCAGATAATAGGGATGAAAGACAGCCGTGATCCCATGCAATGTGGGCACTTACAAGTCCCTGTAAATTAGGCATTCTGACTGCGGGTTTTCGTGGTCAAGCCGAGAGCGGTAGTAGCATTCCATGAAACTCGCGCCTCATCATCGTAATGCCCAGGATACGCAACCGGTAATGAGCGAATTACGCGTCGGCGTTATCGGCGGTCTTCTCGCCGCACTGGGTCTTATGTCGATGGCACTTTATACGCCAGCCATGACTGAGATTGTTCGTGCCTTTGGCACGACAGAAGCCATGGTGAAGCTCACAATATCGGTCTATCTCACAGGCTTCTGCTTTTCACAGCTTGTCTGCGGGCCGCTGTCAGATGGTTTCGGGCGGAGACCGATTACCATCGCCTTCATGGTGATTTATCTCATTGCCAGCATTCTCGCCCTTTTTTCCACCACGATTGACATGCTTCTGGTTGCGCGATTTCTGCAAGGCGTTGGGGCTGCTGTCGGGGTAACGATTTCGCGCGCAATCGTGCGCGATCTTTTCACCCATGACGCATCTGCGCGGGTGATGAACCTCATTGGTATCGTTATCGCAGTTGGACCTGCTGTCGCGCCCACACTTGGCGGTGTGACGATGGAACTGTTTGGCTGGCAGGCAATTTTCGTCGTCATGGTCTGTCTGGGCATTCTAGTTGTCCTGATGGCAATTTTCATTATCAGGGAAACCGTCAGTCGCGATCTTAGCCGCATTCGACCAAAGCAATTGTTGCGTTCTTACTGCACGTTGCTGATGAGTCGTCCGTTTGTTTATGCAAGCGTTGGTGTTGGTGGCACCACCGGCGGGCTTTATACAGCGGCCACTATTTTGCCCTTTGTGCTGATGGGGCGGGTGGGTATGACGGCAACACAATTCGGTGTGGGCCTGCTTTTGCAGACGAGTTGCTATTTTGTCGGAAGCCTGTTGTTCAGGCGACTGATGAAGTTCTATCGTCCTCGTCAGCTGGCTGCAGCCGGTTATGTTGCGATGGTAGTGGCAAGCATACTGATTGCGACGCTACTCCGGGTGTTCGAGCCCACTTATCTGTTGGTGATGATGCCCATGGGGCTTTTTGCTTTTGGCGTGTCGCTAGTGATGCCGGTGATGACTTCAGCTGGCATGGCACCATTTCCGAAGATGGCAGGTGCTGCCTCGGCCATGATGGGTTTCTTTCAGATGGGTGGTGGGCTTATTGGCGGTGCAATTGCGGCGCTGATGGGGGATCCGGTGATTGCATTTGCAACGCTTATCCCGGCGCTTGGCTTTACTGGGGCGATTGCTTTTCTGCTGTGGCGGCGTTTGCCTCAGTCGACTTGAAAACCGCAATTTCAAACTCGTATGAAAAAGCTTCCACGATTACCCGCCGGGGGTTGACTTTAGCCCCTGCCGGGCGCACATGACCCAAGCAGCCGCATTTTCTTTGGCTGCATTTCAACCGGAGTTTTATTCTCTTATGCCAAGCGACAGTCACAGTCGATTGTTTCAGCCGTCAAGGCAGTTCGTGATCTGATCGTTTGCGGTCAGCTTGCACGGTCTGTCTTTGACGGCGGATCGACAGAAAGGCAAGCCTATGACCGACAACAACTTCGCCTCCGAAGTACTCAATGTTGCCGACCTCCCTGCTGCAGCAATTGCTAGCCGTATCGCCGATATTCGAACGGGCGACGCGGTAGAGATCGTCAATGAACTGGATGCAGATGACGCCGTCTCTGTTATCGCCCAGCTTTCGCACGACGATGCCATCCGCCTGTTTGATCAGCCGGAACTGGAACGCACAACCGAAATTCTGGCAATCCTTCCCCCGAACATCGCCAGTCAATTGCTTGATGGTATGTCTGCCGACCGTGCGACCGATGTCTTTCAGGAACTCGAAGATGCCGATCGTGCTCGTCTGTTCCCCATTCTTGCGCCAGAAACAAAAGCCGCGCTGAAGAAGCTGATGGGCTATCCGCCGAACACGGCCGGTAGTCTGATGACGATCGAGTTCATCACGGTGCCATCCAATTGGAACGTGGGGCAAACGCTTGATCATATTCGTAAGGTCGAGCGTACCCGCGAGACAGTTTATGCAATCTATGTGGTTGATCCGCAGACCCGTGTCTTGCTGGGGGTGGTTAGTCTGCGTCGCCTTATCATACGTGAACTTGATGAGCCGATTCTCTCGCTTGCTCGCGACGACGATCCAATCACTATATCGCCACATGAAGATCGCGAAGACGTTGCGCGCCTGTTCCGTAAGCATGATCTTCTGGCCGTTCCTGTCGTTGATGACAGCCGCCACATCATCGGCATTGTGACTGTCGATGATGTGCTGGATGCCATGACGGAAGAAGCGAGCGAAGACGCTTATCGTTTCGGCGGCATGGAGGCGCTTGACAAGCCTTACATGCGTATCGGCTTTGGCGAGATGCTGAAGAAGCGCGCTGGCTGGCTTGGAATTCTGTTTCTGGGCGAAATGCTGACAGCAAGCGCGATGCAGCATTTTGAACTCGAGTTGGAAAAGGCACTGGTTCTCACGCTGTTCATTCCACTCATCATGTCGTCTGGCGGTAATTCTGGTTCACAGGCAACCTCGCTGATTATTCGTGCGCTTGCGCTGCAGGAAGTCAAAATCAAGGACTGGTGGCGCGTTGCCCTACGCGAAGTGCCAACTGGACTTGCACTCGGCAGTTTCCTGGGCCTCATAGGTATGTTGCGCATTGCCTTGTGGCAGCAGCTCGGCATTTATGATTATGGCGAGCATTGGATTTTGGTGGGAGCTACTGTCGGCATGGCGCTCGTCTGCATCGTGACTTTCGGCTCGGTGACAGGGTCAATGCTGCCGTTTATTCTCAAGCGACTAGGGTTTGATCCGGCGAGCGCTTCGGCGCCATTTGTTGCCACATTGGTCGACGTTACGGGGCTTGTGATCTATTTCAGCGTGGCTCTGGTTATTTTGTCGGGAACCCTTTTATAGGCTCCGGCGACAAAAAACTGTCAGAAATACAGTGTAAAAATGCATTTAAATCCGGGCTTTTCGGGTTAATTAGGGGGCAGTTTCGCACTGCCCCTTTCTAAAACGCAAAAAAACCTGTAAGAGCGCCCCATTGATTTTCCGTGCATCCACCTTGGCGCGGCTCCCAACTCATATAGAAGTGATCTCCATATGGAATTGCGTAATATCGCTATTATCGCACACGTCGATCATGGCAAAACCACATTGGTCGATGAACTGCTGAAGCAGTCGGGCTCGTTCCGCGACAATCAGCGCGTTGCAGAACGCATGATGGATTCGAACGACATCGAAAAGGAACGCGGGATCACCATTCTCGCGAAAGCCACTTCTGTTGTCTGGAAGAACACCCGCATCAACATCGTTGACACGCCAGGCCACGCCGACTTCGGTGGCGAAGTTGAGCGTATCCTTTCGATGGTGGACGGCGCGATTGTTCTCGTTGATGCCGCTGAAGGCCCAATGCCGCAGACGAAGTTCGTTGTTGGCAAGGCGCTGAAAGTTGGCCTGCGTCCGATCGTGGCGATCAACAAGATTGATCGTCCGGATGGCCGTCACGAAGAAGTCATCAACGAAGTTTTCGACCTCTTCGCCAATCTCGACGCAACCGACGAGCAGCTCGACTTCCCGGTTCTTTACGGTTCAGGCCGTAACGGTTGGATGGCGCTGAACCCGGAAGGCCCGCAGGATGAAGGTTTGGCACCGCTGTTTGATCTTGTTCTCAAGCACGTTCCGGCGCCAAAGGTTGCTGAAGGTCCTTTCCGCATGATCGGTACGATCCTTGAAGCTGATCCGTTCCTGGGCCGCATCATCACTGGTCGCATTCATTCGGGTTCGATCAAATCCAACCAGGCTGTCAAGGTTCTTGGTCAGGATGGTTCGCTGCTTGAAAACGGCCGCATCTCGAAGATTCTCGCATTCCGTGGCATCGAACGTCAGCCAATTGACGAGGCGCAGGCTGGCGACATCGTTGCAATCGCGGGCCTATCCAAGGGCACAGTTGCTGACACGTTCTGCGACCCTTCAGTGAGCGAACCTCTCGCAGCTCAGCCAATCGATCCGCCAACCGTGACCATGTCCTTCATCGTCAATGACAGCCCTTATGCTGGCACAGAAGGCGACAAGGTTACGAGCCGCGTTATTCGTGACCGTCTGCTGAAAGAGGCTGAAGGTAACGTCGCACTCAAGATTGAAGAATCCAACGAAAAGGATTCGTTCTTCGTTTCCGGTCGTGGCGAATTGCAGCTCGCAGTTCTCATTGAAAACATGCGCCGTGAAGGTTTTGAGCTTGGCGTCTCGCGTCCACGCGTCGTTATGAAAGACGGCGAAAATGGCGAGAAGCTTGAGCCAGTTGAAGAAGTCGTCATCGACGTTGATGAAGAATATTCGGGCACCGTTGTTCAGAAGATGTCTGAACGTAAGGCCGAAATGGTGGAACTGCGGCCTTCAGGTGGCAACCGCGTCCGTATGGTGTTCTACGCTCCGACCCGTGGTCTGATTGGCTATCAGTCGGAACTTTTGACCGATACACGCGGTACGGCGATCATGAACCGTCTGTTCCATGACTATCAGCCATACAAGGGCGAAATCTCGGGCCGTAACAACGGCGTTCTGATTTCGAACGATCAGGGTGAAGCTGTTGCTTACGCACTCTTCAACCTGGAAGATCGCGGTCCGATGATCATTGACGCTGGCGTCAAGGTTTATCAGGGCATGTTGATCGGCATTCACAGCCGCGACAACGATCTGGAAGTCAATGTGCTCAAGGGCAAGAAGCTCACCAACATCCGCGCCGCCGGTAAGGATGAAGCTGTGAAGCTTACGCCTCCTATCCGCATGACGCTGGAACGCGCGCTGTCCTGGATTCAGGACGATGAACTGGTTGAAGTGACGCCAAAATCGATCCGTCTGCGCAAGCTGTATCTCGATCCAAATGAACGTAAGCGCTTTGAAAAGAGCGGCAAGGGCGCTGCCTGATTGCTTCTGACAATATGATGAAAAGAAACGGCGCCTAAAGGCGCCGTTTTTATTTGCTTTTATGAGTTGCGTGAATTTAGCGCTCGCCGCGGCGATAGGGCTGCATCAGTGCTTGGGGAACGCGTGCGCGGCGCGCCATGACGATCAGCGCAACAATCGACATGATGTAAGGGATCATCAGGAAAACCTGATAAGGAACGACCTTGCCGTACACCGTCTGTAAGCGCAGCTGGAACGCGTCAAACAACGCGAAGAGCAGAGCGCCTAAAAGCGCGCGTGCGGGCTTCCACGAGGCAAATACGACGAGTGCGATACACACCCAGCCGCGCCCTTGCATCATGGTTGGGAAGAAAGAGTTGAATGCGGAGAGTGTAAGGAACGCACCGCCTACGGCCATCAAAGCGCTGCCGAACATGATCGTGAGTATACGAACGCGGATCGGGTTGATGCCTTGCGCCTCGGCCGCATGGGGGTTTTCGCCCGTCATGCGAATGGCAAGGCCAAGTGGTGTGCGGAAAAGTACGTAACCGAGCAAGAGCGCCAGGGGAATAGCGATCCATGTGAGCGCCGTCTGGGTGCCGAGAACCTGTCCGATAAATGGAATGTCCGCCAGCCACGACGGATCGACTGGCTGAAATGGCGTGATCGTCGGTGGGGTCGAAGAAAGTGGCACCAGGAGACGAAACAGGAAGTAACTGAGGCTCGATGCAAATAGCGTTATGCCCAATCCCACGACATGTTGCGAGAGGCCGAGCGGCACCGTCAGTGCAGCATGCAGCAGCCCAAAAACGGCACCTGAAGCGGCAGCAGCAAGCACGCCTACCCACAGGTCAGCCCCGTTAAAGACTGTAAGCCACCCGATCATCGCACCAAAGGTCATGATGCCTTCAATGCCGAGATTGAGAACGCCGGCGCGTTCGCAATAAAGCGCGCCAAGCGTACCGAAAATCAGCGGTGTTGCGATGCGCAGGACTGAGACCCAGAGGCCAGCGGAAAGCAGGATATCCATCAACTCGTTCATCGGGCGATCCTGTATTGGGTGAAGAAGAGTGCGACCAGCATGGCGAGGAGTGAAAGCGAGACGGTAACATCAGCGATGAAGCTCGGAATGCCAATGGCACGGCTCATGCCGTCGGCACCGACAAACATCGCGGCCGCAAAGAGTGCAGAGAAAATAGCGCCGATGGGATTCAGATTGGCGAGCATTGCAACGATAATGCCAGAATAGCCAAAGCCCGGCGACAAGTCTGTCGTAACATAGCCTTTAACACCCATGACCTGTATCGCACCGGCGAGACCGGCCAGACCACCGGAAATGCAAGCAACTTTGACCAGCGTTTTGCCAAGGGGAACACCTGCGAAACGTGCGGCACGAGGGTTAAGCCCTGCGGCCTTTGTTTCAAGGCCAAATACGGTCCGCTTCTGCACATATGCGATGATGAAAGCAAGGGCGACGGCAATTAGAATACCGATATGAAGCCTCATGCCCGCCATGATTTTTGGTAGCACGGCTGCATCGGGTACAGGTTCGGACTGCGGCCAGCCGAAAGCTAGAGGATCTTTCATAGGCCCTTCAATCATCATCGAGACAAACAGCACGGCGACGAAATTGAGCAGTAGAGTAGTCACGACTTCATCGACGCCAAACCGCAAACGAAGGCCAAGTGGGATCAGCAGAAAGACCATGCCAGCAATCGCGCCAACGATCAGCAATAGTGGAATAAGCAACGGGGCAGGGAGCGCCAATTGTGTGCCGCAGGCAACAACTGCCAGAGCGCCTATGTAAAACTGTCCTTCAGCGCCGATATTCCAGAGTTTGGAACGGAAAGCGACAGCGGCAGCAAGACCGGTCAGCATTAGAGGGGTTGCGCGTGTCAATGTTTCAGTGATCGAAAGCCTTGTGCCGAATGCGCCTATGGCGATCTGGCGAAAAGATTCCAGCACAGGCGCACCGGCGGCTGCAATCAACAGACCGGCGAGCAAAAAGGCAGCAAGAACAGCGATTATTGGAGCGGTTGCAACAAGAGCCATGGGCCGTGTTTCGCGTCGTTCAATACGCATCAGTTGAGCCCCTTCGATTGATTGAGCACGGTCTTATCCGAAAACCACTTCAAACTTTTCGGTATCATGCCTTGCTCCATTCGCCAGCCATCATCAGGCCAAGTTTTTGTGCATTGGCCTCGCTCGCATCAATGGGTGGTGAGAGCCTTCCCTTGACGATCGCCTGAACGCGGTCAGCAAGGCCGATGATTTCGTCGAGGTCTTCCGAGATGAGAAGCACTGCAGCGCCCTTGGTACGTGCTTCCAGAATGCGGGCATGAATGGCTGCGACCGCACCTTCATCGAGGCCGCGTGTTGGCTGGGCTGCAATCAGAATACGTGGAGCCGTTTCGAGGTTGCGGCCCAGAATAAGCTTTTGCATGTTGCCGCCAGAGAGCAGGCGAATGCGGCTGTCGGGCGTGCCACCACGCACATCGAAGTCCTTGATGATGCGATCCGTAAATTCGCGCGCAGTCTTTCGATTGATCAGAATGCCCTTGGAAAACTGCGGATCGCGCACGCGTTCAAGCACGGCGTTCTCCCACAGCGTCAGGTCGCCGATTGCGCCTTCTGCATTGCGATCTTCCGGAATACGACCAACGCCGTCCGCCACAAATTGACGGGGATCAAATTTGGTCACCAATTGACCAAACATGACGAGGGAGCCGTTGGCAGGCTGGCTGAGCCCCGAAACAAGACGACCCAGCGCTGCCTGACCATTGCCGGAAACGCCGATGATGCCCAGCGTCTCGCCTGCACGCAGATGAAAGTCGAGATCAGTCAAGCGTGTCGCGCCATCCTCTGTCACGCTCACATTTTTCGCCTCGAGCAAGGTCTCGCCGGGAGTTGCGGCTGCGCGCGAAGGGCGCGAGACACGTCGGCCGACCATAAGTTCAGCCAGTTCTTCCTTCGATGTTTCGGAGGCATTACGCTCAGCGACGAGCTTACCACCGCGCAGGACCACAACGCGGTCTGAGGCTGACATGACTTCATGCAGCTTGTGCGAAATGAAGATGAGAGACAACCCCTGACGCGCCATTTCTTTCAATGTCGCAAACAGGTTCTCGGCCTCCTGGGTAGTCAGGACGGCGGTCGGCTCATCAAGGATCAGAATATCCGCATCGTTGTAAAGCGCTTTAAGGATTTCCACACGTTGCTGTTCGCCGACCGACAGATCGCCAAGCCGGGCATCGGGATCGACCTGCAGGCCAAAGCGCTTGGCGATTTCCGCGATCTTGCTGCGGGCAGCACTATGCGCTGACTTCAGCCTCCAGAGGCTTTCGGTGCCGGTGATGATGTTTTCCAGAACCGTGAGATTGGGCGCGAGAGTGAAATGTTGATGCACCATTCCAACGCCTGCATCGATTGCGGCACGGGGCTTGCCCTGCGGGATTTCTCCACCCTTGACGAAGACGCGGCCTTCATCGGGCACATAGTGGCCGAAGAGGATATTCATCAGCGTGGTTTTGCCAGCACCGTTTTCGCCCAGGAAAGCGAGGATTTCGCCGCGCTCAAGCTTCAATGAAATATTGTCATTGGCGGTCAGCGCGCCGAAACGCTTGGTGATGTTTTGCAGTTCAAGAACTGTGGTGGTCATATGTTCAACCCCGCAACGGGAAATTTGTGCTGCCAGCGATGATCCTCTTCCATCAGCTCGCCAAGGTTCAAGAGGAGATTGTCCGCTCCCATCCGTCCAATCAACTGAATTGCCAGCGGCATACCGTTTGCGTCCTCACCAAAAGGCATGGAAAGCGCCGGGAAGCCGGAAATATTGGCCAGTGCCGCGTAAGGGGCAAAGGCATTCATCTTATGCCAATGGCCGTCTACATCGTCATGATCCATTGCGTATGAACCAATTGGTTGGGGACCACGCGCGAGCATCGGGGTAATCATAACATCGAAATTGTGAAAGATCTGCCAGAGCTGATAGGCGGTATCAACGCCACCATTCATGGCGGCGTAGAGTTCGACTGCGCTCATTTTGCGCCCTCGTGATGCGACGGCACGCGTTAGACTTTCGAGCTTTGCTTCATCAATAGAGAATGCATCAATCGCTGATGCGAGATTGGCTGAAATGATCCGGTCAAACGCCGTTGCACTGGCATCGATAAGTGATGAAAGCGCGTCTGCATTGACCGTGCAAATTGTGTGGCCCTGCGTTTCAAGAAAGCGAGCAGCATCAGCAACCACTTGTTGGCTTTCTTCCGTTACCGGGTATTTGGCCAAATCACCCGAAACGATCCCAATACGCAAACTCGTAAGGTTCGTGTCTGGTGCGAATGCGACATCGGGAAGGAAGCTTTCGGTTTTTCCAGCGATCAGTGGGAATAGAGTTTTTGCATCGCGGGTCGAACGGCAAAGGGCAAATTCGCTTGCGATCCCCGCGAGATAGTTACCGAAATGCGGGCCAGCTGGCATAGCGCCACGGCTTGGCTTGAGGCCGATTAGCCCGCAGGTTGCTGCCGGAACGCGGATGGATCCGCCAGCATCGGTTGCATGCGCTATGGAGACAATGCCTGCTGCCACAGCTGCGGCAGCACCCCCAGACGAGCCGGCAGGCGACAGGCTTTCATCGAAAGGGTGACGAGCGAGAGGGCCGTCTATCGGCTCGCTTGCAAGCGCCATGCCGAATTCGGGAACAGTTGTCGTCCCGAAGAAGTTAAGACCAGCTTTGCGCAAACGCGCAGCGAGCTCTGAGTCAAGGTCTCGCGATGCATCGGCACAGGCGCGTGAGCCAAGGCGGATGGGCACGCCAGCACACGGTCCTCCGAGATCCTTGAATAAAGAAGGTACGCCGGAAAATGCAGCTTTGTGATCAAAAGCAGCTGCATTGCTGCGGCCTAGTTCTTCGTCGAGATATGCAATGGCGCCCAGAGGGCGCCATTTTTGTGCGGCTTCAATCGCGGCATCCATAGCCTCTCTTGCGGTCAAAACGCCTTTCGCAATCGCGTTGGCGAGCGCCGTTGCGTCCTGTTGCTTCCTATCGAGTGCCACGTCTGCCGTCCTGAAATGGGTTACTTAGGTTCAGCGGGGTTCGGTTCGATCTTGAAAGTGCCAGCCTTGATCTCGGCACGACGCGCTTCCATCTTGGCTTCGACTTCAGCTGGTGCTGAGCCCTTGACGTAAACGATGTCGTTGCCGCCTTCCTTCATCAAGCTGAATGGCGTGTAATCTTTGCCGGTCGGCGTTCCGGCCTTAACGTCAGCAATGGCTGCATTGAGGATCGGGCGGAAATACCACATAGCATTGGCGAAGACGGTTTCCGGGTAGCGTGGCGTGTAATCGATCAACGAGCCGATTGCCTTGATACCGCGTTCTTTGGCAGCGTCTGCGGTTCCGATACGCTCGCCAAACAGAATGTCTGCACCGGCGTCGATCTGGGCAAGACCAGCTTCACGGGCCTTTGGTGGATCAAAGAATGTGCCGATGAACGAAGCATTGAACTTCGCATCCGGGCGGGTTTCTTTCACCCCATCCTGGAAAGCATTGATGAGCATGTTGACTTCCGGAATTGGCACAGCGCCAACTGAGCCAAAAGTGCCGGATTTACTCATGCCGCCTGCGAGCATGCCTGCGAGATAGGCAGCTTCAAAATTCCAGGTCCCGAATACGCCGAAATTGTCGCCCTGTGGCTTGCCGGAGGAGCCCATGATGAATGTCGTCTGCGGATAGTCTCCTGCAACCTGGCGTGCTTCACGTTCGACTGCATAGGATTCGCCGACGATCAATTTGATGCCTTGTTCGGCATATTCGCGCATTGCGCGGGGATAATCGCTGGCGGAAACTCCCTCCGAGAAGACATATTCGATGACGCCTTCGTCATGTGCCTGCTTGAGTGCTTCATGAAGGCGCGAATTCCACGCGTTTTCAACTGGCGACGCGTGAATGCCTGCGACTTTCAGCTTTTCATCTGCTGCAAAAACGCGGGTTGAAATTGCTGTTACGCCGAATGCCGCAGACATTGCGAGAACGCTGCGGCGTGTGAGTTTGGACGTTATGGTCATGGGGACCCCTCTTGGGTGATGTGTAGACGTGCAATTATGCGCGACTGATTGCTCTGCCTCTTTTCTCGAGGCTTATGAGCAACGTCACGTATTTCAGACGAATCTGCCGTTAATTCAAGCGGTTTTATCAGACGATTGAAATTGAGGCACTGGTTTTTCGTGGTATCTTTGTGGACATATCATCCCTGTGGTGCATAATCCGCACCATCAACCGACGACGGTCGACCTTCAAGATTGAGAGCGCTGACGCGCTGCGGAGTTTCAGCGATGATTTTGCCGCGCTTCACGACTGTCAGACGGTTGGCTTTAAGACGCAGAGCTTCCAGCGGGTCACGTGCCTGCAGCACGACGAAGTCCGCATTACAGCCTTTTTCGAGGCCGTAGCCTTCAAGGCCGAGTGCTTTTGCAGAATTGATAGTGAGAGCGTTGAAGACCTGCTTCTTGCCTTCGATCGAGGTCATCTGTGCAACATGAACAGCCATGTGGCCGACTTCGAGCATGTCACCTGAACCCATCGAATACCAAGGGTCCATAACGCAGTCATGGCCGAAGGCAACGTTGACACCAGCTGCCATCAATTCGGGCACCCGGGTCATACCGCGACGTTTCGGATAGGTGTCGGCACGGCCCTGCAGAGTGATGTTGATGAGCGGGTTTGGAATTGCGTTCATCTCAGCTTCTGCGATGAGCGGAATGAGCTTGGAGACATAGTAGTTGTCCATGGAATGCATGGAAGTGAGATGCGAGCCGGATACACGGCCCTGAAGTCCGAAACGCATCGTCTGCGCCGCTAGTGTCTCAACATGGCGCGACATTGGATCGTCGGTTTCATCGCAATGGATATCAACTGGCAGTCCGCGTTCTGCAGCGATGCGGCAGAGTTCTTCAAGGGAGGCTGCCCCATCCGACATGGTGCGTTCGAAGTGCGGGATGCCACCCACAACATCGAGGCCCATATCGAGTGAACGATTGACGAGATCAACAGCGCCCGGCGAACGAAAGTAACCATCCTGCGGGAATGCTACGAGTTGAAGGTCGAGATAAGGTTTCACCTTCTCGCGGACTTCGATCATGGCCTCAGCCGTGAGCAGGCGCGGATCGCTGACATCGACATGGCTGCGGATGGCAAGAAGGCCCTGGCTTACCGCCAGATCGCAATAACGTAAAGCGCGCTCGACCATCGCTTCAACAGTCAGCATCGGCTTTAATTCGCCCCAAAGTGCAATGCCTTCCAAGAGCGTACCGGAGCGGTTAAGGCGCGGCAGGCCAAGTGACAGGGTCGCATCCATATGGAAATGCGGATCAACGAAAGGCGGTGTCACCAGACGCTCAGATGCGTCGATTTCCTTGGCGGCCTGATGTTCACCCTTGGATGGTACGATATCGGCAATCTTGCCATCTTTGATCAGAATGTCCTGCTTTTCACGTCCGTCGGGGAGATTGGCGTTTCTCACAATCAAATCGAACATCGGCGGACCTTTCATATTTTTGGGCAGGATGGGCGGCAGGCAAGACGTGCGGCTCATTTTCATTGCCTTATACGCAACTTTGCATAGGCGCAATGCTCACGCGGGTATTAGGGGTCGTCATCCGCAACGTAAAATGCTAGGTCCCCAAAATATCGCTTTCAGGGTAGCCATGTTCACCATCAGTCGTATCGAAACGATCGCGCAAGAAATAAAAAAGAGCCGCTTCGTGGGTTTCGCCGCTCCCGTGGCCAACGAGCAGGCAGCGAAGGATTTCCTAGTTCAGTATTCCGATCCGTCCGCCAATCACAACTGCTGGGCATGGCGCATTGGGCAGAACTATCGCTTCAGCGACGACGGCGAACCGAGCGGCACAGCAGGCAAGCCAATTCTGCAGGCAATAGACGGGCAGCAGCTTGATAATATCGTGGTTGTGGTCACGCGCTGGTTTGGAGGCATTCTGCTGGGAAGTGGTGGATTGATGCGTGCATATGGCGGCACCGCCGCAATGTGTCTGCGTCAGGCGGAAAAGACTGAAGTGATCCCGTTGATCGGCTTTTCACTTGCCTGTGACTTTTCCGATCATGCGTTGCTGAAAGCCCGCCTCACAGCTGTGGAACATGTGATCATCGCGAATGAAAATTTCACCGCAACCGGTGTGGAAGTCACCGGTGCCATGCCGCTCGCAGTCCAAGGCCAACTGGCGCAGCTTGCTACCGATCTTACACGCGGCAAGACAATCATCAAATTTGACGACTGATCAGGAAAGCTGTGACTTCCGGAGTGCTTCTGCCGAATAGTGCTTGCGCTTGTCTTCATACATCAACAGGTCTGCCCGCTTCGCAACTGTCTCCAGCTTTTCGCCTTGCATACTGGTAGCGGCGCCCATTGAAAGCTCGATTTTGAGCTGCGAGTAGTACTGATTGTTGATGTCGACTAGACGGCGGATGTCTTCCATGACGGCGTCTGCACCACGCTCATCCACATAGGGCAGCACGACCGCAAATTCGTCTCCGCCGATACGGGCCGCATGGCCAGGCAGCTTAACAGCTTCATTTAGCACTTCACCGATGCGCCGCAGCAAGCCATCGCCGCTGGCATGGCCCAGCTGGTCATTGGCGGCTTTCAGACCGTTGAGATCGATAATGATGATAGAAACCGGTGTGTTGCCCTTGCGCTCGAGCCGATTCAACTCATCAACATAGAATGCGCGGTTATGTAGCTTGGTCAGCACATCATGCTTACCGAGATATTCGAGATATGCTTCGGCCTTCTTGCGCGCAGTTATGTCGGCAAGTGCGACCTGAACCAGCGACCAATCGTCTTCGTGGCCGGGGAGCACCGAGAACTGCAGCAAGAGGTGCCGTTCGGTACCATCAAGCGCATAATTGACCACTTCACGGCGCTGAAAATATACGCCATTCCAGAGATCAATCAGCTGCTCGCGGAAATTAGTTTCCATATCGTCTTTGAAAACGTTTGGAAGGTTTTTGAGCAGGGTCTGTTTGTCAGGTGCAAGAAACAAATCGAGCGTTTCTCGATTGATATCCAGAACGCGGATTTCGCTCATGCATTGACGCACGAACTCGGGATGAACATCAGTGAAAACGCGGAAATCGACAATGCCACGCTCGCGTATATCGTTCATCAATTGCTTTATGCGGCTGAAATCCTCAACCCAGAGCGAGACGGGGGAATGTTCGAACAGCCCTTCCGCGTGTTGCTTATGCTTATACTGCTCGCGTCGTGCTTCTTCGCGTGCCGTCACATCTTCTATAGAAAGCAGAACCCGATCCCAGCTATCTTCATGGCCTGGCAGAACCACGCCTTTAAGCTGGATGTCGAGACGTTTTCCGCTGAGTGAATAATTCACGGTATCGCTGTTGAAGGCATTGTCGCCGTTCCAGAGCTGAACCATTTCTTCAATGTGCGGATCAAGCATATCGTCGCGGAAAACACGCTCCAGATTTTCGATCAGGTGATTGACGTCGCGTGCTTCGTAAAGCGACAGGGTTTTGCGATTGACCTTTAGAACTCGGATGAGACTTGTGCAGATGCGCAACCGGTTCGTGTCTTCGTGAAGAAAAGCTCTGAGATCTGTAACGCCGAGTTTACGCCATTGCTCGAACTGCGCTCGCAACCCGCTATAGTCCTCAAGCCACAGGGAAATTGGCGCCAACTCAAAGACACTGGCACCGTCAATAAAGGCAGATTCAATATTCATTGTCGACTCTAAACCTGAGGCGTCCGTGCAATGAGCGCAGATCAAACGGGAGAATAATCGATGCCTTATATTACGCGATGACAAGTAAGACCAGCAATTATGTAGGATGACGTGTTTATTAACCAAAACTCGTAGCGATTGCTTAAAGGGCAGTTTGGTAGAGACAAGCCCATCAATAACAATTATCGATTGTATCGAAGACCAATTATTGTTCATTTGTGCTCTCGTTTTGTTCGTTGCCAAGGGGGCTTGGCTGACGAGAGTTGTCGGGGCGGGTTTGAGGGTAATGACTAAAAATGGATGAGCGGCTAAAAAGCCAGGAAGTGCCTTTGGCCGTAGACCTCGACGGAACACTTGTTGCGACAGATCTTCTTTGGGAAAGCGCTTTCATTCTTCTGAAGCGAAACCCTTTGCTCCTGTTTTTGTTTCCAGTCTGGTTGTGGTCCGGCAAAGCCAATTTAAAGCAGCAGATTGCGCGTCGCATTTCCATGGACGCGGGTTTGCTGCCTTATCGCCAGGATTTTCTTGAGTTTCTCCGTCGGGAGCATATGGCTGGCCGCAGGCTCGTGCTGGTTACAGCTGCAGCAGAACCTCTGGCGCAGGCAGTGGCGGCAGAACTTGGTATTTTCGAAGCAGTGCTTGCGACGAGCGGGAAGACCAACCTTTCATCGCACCGCAAGGCACAAGCTTTGATTGAGCGGTATGGTCTGAACGGCTTTGACTATGCGGGCAATGACCGTGCTGATCTCGCAGTGTTTGCGGCGGCGCGTGAGGCGGTTATCGTGGCTCCCGACCGTGCTGCGTCACGCTTTCAGAAGGCCAATCGCAGCCGGCTGTTCGAAAGCAGTTCCAAGGGTATCAAACCTTATCTGAAAATGTTGCGTGTTCATCAGTGGCTGAAGAACCTGCTGGTGTTCGTGCCTGCAATCCTAGCTCACAGCATCTTTTATCCAGATGTGCTGTTGTCCTCGGTCCTGGCCTTTGTTGCGTTTTCTGCAGCGGCATCTGCGATCTATATTCTCAATGACATTATTGACCTGCCGCTTGACCGCCAACACGCTCGCAAAAAACTGCGCCCATTTGCGAGCGGGACGCTTAGCATCCCCTTCGGGCTTAAAGTTTCAGCTTTTCTTCTGCTGATGGCAGCAGCGACCTGCATTTTCTTGCCGCCTGCGTTTGGGCTGGTCATAGGCCTTTATCTGATCGCAACGACTGCTTACTCGATAGCGCTCAAGCGGATGTTGCTGGTCGACGTAATCTGCCTTGCTGCGCTTTACACCCTGCGACTATTGGGGGGGACAACCGCGACAGATATTCCGCAGTCATTCTGGCTGATGGCGTTCGCTATGTTCTTCTTTCTGTCGCTCGCACTGGTGAAACGTTACGTCGAGCTCCAGAGTTCGACGGTTACGGAAAAAGACCGCATTGCAGGCCGCGGTTATCGTCCTGAGGATATTGATATTGTCGGACAAAGCGGTGTGGCCTCCGCCTTTACAGCCGTCGTGGTATTGGCGCTTTATATCAACAGTGCCGCAGTCCAGCAGCTATATACCTATCCATGGCTTATCTGGCCGCTTGTCCCGATCGTACTCTACATCATTATCCGTGTTTGGATTCTGGCGCATCGCAAGGAAATGGACGACGATCCTGTTGTGTTTCTGGCCAATGACTGGCGCAGTCAGGTGGTGATAGCAATTGGCACAGTCCTGCTGTTTGTGGCCGGGATGCGGTAATGAAACAATCTTTCGACAGCTTTGGGCGCATCGACCGCGGCAAGCGCAACGCGATTGCGTTCGGCGATGTGTTCTCCAAGCTGGAAGGCCAGGAAACTCTGCTGGCTTTTGGCAATGGGCGGTCTTATGGCGACAGTTGCCATAATGACGCGGGTTTGCTTGTGCCGATGCGGACACACAATCGCATTGTAAGTTTCGACCCGCACACCGGAATTTTGGAGGCGGAATCTGGTGTGCTGTTGAGCGAAATTATACAGACGGTTGCAAAATATGGCTATTTTCTGCCGGTCACGCCCGGTACGCGATTTGTGACGCTTGGCGGAGCAATTGCCAATGACGTGCATGGTAAGAACCACCATTTGCGCGGAACGTTTGGCAGCCACGTCGAGAGTCTGGAGCTGCTTCGATCTGACGGCGTGCATTACATCTGCTCAAGCGCTGAAAATGCTGAGCTCTTCGCTGCAACGATTGGTGGTATGGGTCTGACAGGGATTATTCTCAATGCTTGTATCCGTCTCATGCCGGTTGGATCGTTGGACGTCGAAGAACGCATCACGCCGTTTAAAAGCTTGTCTGAGTATTTCGCGATTGCAGAAGATGCCGACCGCCACAATGAATATGCGGTGGCCTGGGTGGATCAACTGGCAAGTGGCAGCTCGGAAGGGCGCGGTATCTTGATAACCGGACATCACGCGATCAATGGCAACCGTAGCGTGAACAGTCGTGAAGCGTGGCTGGGTGTACCGTTCGATTTGCCATTTTCTGTTCTCAATAAGTTGAGCCTGACGGCCTTCAACAGTATCTATTTCCATGCAAAGCGCCGCAAGCAGGAGCCGCATCTGACGGACTCAGCAGGCTTCTTCTATCCGCTGGATGGCTTGCACAATTGGAACCGCTTTTATGGTCCAACCGGGCTATATCAGCATCAGAGCGTCATACCTTTTGATACGGCAGAGAAGACTATCCCGGCAATGCTCACATCAAGTCGTGATGCCGGACAGTCCTCTTTCCTGACAGTGCTCAAGCGCTTCGGCGATCTTCATTCTCCCGCGTTGCTGTCATTTCCAAGGCCGGGATATACGCTTACGATGGATTTCCCCAATCGCGGGCGCAAAACGCTTGATCTGCTGGACCAGCTTGACAAAATGACCGTCGAGGCAGGCGGGCGCGTTAATCCATACAAGGATCAGCGCATGAGCGCTGAAACATTCAAAGCGGGATTTCCAGAATGGCAGCAGCTTGAAGACATGCGCGACGCGCGGTTCTGCTCCGATTTCTGGCGGCGTACCGCATTAAAGAATTAAACCACGGGACAGACGATGAAATATATTCCATTCATTCTCTTCACGGTCATGACCAATGCGGCAGCACAGCTGCTGCTCAAATACGGCATGATGACGTTCAGTAGTGCCAGCTATACAGCGGATACGCTGATTTACCGGATCTTTCAGATTGTCTTTAATCCGTGGGTTTTCGCTGGATTGACTATGTTCGTGATTTCCATGGCATCGCATATGTATGTGCTCTCAAAAGTCGATTTGTCTTTTGCATATCCTTTCCTGAGCCTTGCCTATGTCGCCGTGGCGGTTTTCGCGTGGCTTTTGTTTAAGGAAGAACTCGGCGCCTACAAGATTGCGGGCATCGCTTTCATCTGCATTGGAACAGTGCTGATTGCGCAGAGCGGCAAGACGCCGAATGCCGAACAGAACGCGGCGGTTCACGACAGTTCAGCATCATAAATTTAAGGTTGGGGCAGAGTTATGAGACATATTATTTTTGGTGGGGATGGCTTTGTAGGGCGTTATTTGGCTCCCTTGCTTCTCGCCGACGGCCATGAAGTGATTGTCGCAGACATCGTGAAAAGCGATCTTGCGCATTATGCACAGGTAACTTTCGTGCACACGGATGTGACCGACCCGGACGCAATCCGCAAGCTTGGGCTTCGCGCTGACGATATGGTTTATAATCTCTCGGCCAAAATGCTGTCACCGCTTCAGGTGCGGTCCAAACGTCACGATTTCTTTTTTCCGGTTAACTATTACGGCACGGAAAACATCATCAAGGCGATGCACGAGGCAGGTGCAAATCGCCTCGTGCATTTCACAACTGACATGGTTTATGGCCATACTTACGTCTGGCCGCAGAAGGAAGATCACCCATGCAATCCGCTTGGCGAATATGGGTTGTCGAAGCTAAAGACCGAGGAGCTGGCCGCAGAATGGCGTAAGCGCGGCATGAATATTTCGCTGTTTCGTCCAAGGCTAATAATAGGGCCGGGGCGCCTTGGCATTCTGGAAAAGCTGTTCAAGCTGATTGATAACAATCTGCCGGTGCCGATGATCGGCTCTGGTAAAAATCCTTATCAGTTCATTTCCGTGTTTGACTGTGCGTCTGCCTGCTATGCGGCCTTCAAGGCAGGGGTGCCGAACGAGGTTTATAATCTCGGCTCGCTCAATCCGCCGCCGGTGCGCAAACTGCTCGGCGATCTGGTCAAGCACGCGGGCTCCAAGTCCATTCTGGTTCCGACACCAGCCTGGGCGGTCAAGCGCACGCTGGATTTCCTCGACTGGGTCAACAAGCCTTTGATGGATCCGGAGCAATATCTGATTGCCGATGAAATGTGCATTCTCGATGTCTCGAAAGGCGAGCGGGAGCTCGGCTGGGTGCCGCAATATCGCGATGAAGAGATGCTGATCGCAGCCTATAGCGAATATCACAAAAAGCTTGCATCGAAGGCAGCGTGAGGACTGATCATGACCAATCAAGTTATAACGAATACCACGCCTAAGCCGAAGCTTCTGACGGTTGAAGACGCCAAGGCGCTTGACCTGCCACGCATGACAGAGCTTTTCACAGGACACCTTAATCCGGGACAGCTGCATTTTATGAAGTTGCTCGGGTTTCAAAAGGTGAAAATCGAGCGTGCCGAAGGCATGTATTATTATGACCAGAATGGCCGCAGGATTCTCGATTTCTTTGGTGGTTTTGGTTCGCTGGCGCTGGGGCACAATCACCCGCGTATTCTCGAAGCACGCCGCAAGTTTCAGGATGAAATGCGGCACGAAATCGCCATCGCTTTCATGTCGCAATATGCGGCGGCACTGGCCTATGACATTGCAGCCTGCTCGCCGGGCGATCTTGATATGGTATTCTTAGGCTCGTCCGGCTCGGAAGCGATGGAGGCTGCAATCAAGGTTGCAGAACGTGCTGCAGGACCGAAGAAGCCGAAGATCGTCTATGCCGAAAATTCTTTCCACGGCAAAACCAAGGGGGTGCTGTCGATCACCGATGGTGGACTTTATCGTGGCGAGTTCAGGCTCGTCGACAATACGGTACGCGTACCGTTCGGCGATATTGATGCCATTGAAAACGCGTTTCGCGCGGACCCTGAAATTGGCGTTATTGTGCTTGAAACCGTTCAGGGTGGCGGAGGTATCATTCAGGCCGATACCGCATTTTGGCAGAAGCTGCGACAGCTCTGTGATCAGTATGGTGTTATTTGGGTCGCGGACGAAGTGCAATGCGGCTTTGGTCGTACCGGAAAGTTCTATGCCTTTGAACATTACGGTGTTATTCCGGATGTTACTGCCCTGGCCAAGTCGCTGGGTGGTGGCAAAACGGCTATGGCTGCGATGATTGCCAAGCGCGACGTCTATATGAAAGCCTATGGCACGCCCAAGACGGCGATGATCCACGCCATGGCGACTTTCGGCGGCATCGGCGAAGCTTGCATAACCTCCATTGAAACGATTAACGTGCTTTACGACGAGCATCTGATCGATAACTCGGCAGAGATTGGCGATTATCTGCTGGAGCGTCTGAACGACCTGCACACGCGTTATCCTAAACTCATCAAAGAAGTGCGCGGCAAGGGCATGATGGTTGGGCTGGAGTTCCATGACTTCTCCAACGCAATGCCAATGGTGTTGCGCCCTGTACTGGCTATGCTTGATGAAAAGCTGAAGGGTTCGTTGCCAGGCTTTATCGGTAGTCATCTGCTGCGTGATCACGGCGTACTGGTGGCTTTCACCGAGTATAATCGCAACGTTATCCGCCTTGAGCCGCCATTGATTTGTGGCCGCATGCATGTTGATGAATTCATAGCAGCGCTTGATGAAATTCTTGGACGAGGCATTGTTGGCATCGTCAAGGATTTCGTAAAGGCGCAGATCAAGTAAGAAAAAAAAGCCGGGCGAACCCGGCTTTTATATTATTTCAGAATGCCGGGGCGTAGCAGTAAATCCCAGCAAGGGTCGATTGCGATAACATCGCGATCTTTGAGTGCGTTGGCATAGATTTGCTGCAAGGCAAGGCGGGATGTCGTCATCGGACACTTAGGTCGCAATATGCCATCGGTTGCTTCAACTGCCGCTTTTGTCTCTGGTGTCATTGCTCCGACAGTGCGGAAAGGGTCGGCACCGATCTGGATTTTCCTGGTGGCTTCTCGGTTGAGGAGCCACGGAAAGGGATCGGTGAAGTCGAGGGTCATCAGCGTTTTTAACTGGATGCTGTTTTCTGCTTCGAATTTTTTGAGCGCATTGACTGCTTTGTCGACCGAGATAAGCCAGTAAATCTGAAAGTCGAGCTCGGAATAAAGCCGCCAGCTCGGCAGCTGCCCTTGCTGCGCCAGTGCTTCATAGGGCGCGGAATAATCCTCATAATGCTGCGGCAAGAGTTTAGCCCGCTCCATCATGTCGGCTCTGGCGGAAACCTGAGCCATGTTTTTCATCTCGGTAACGGGCGGCTGAACATATGTCGGGGCGACAGCAATTGCGCGCAATACTTTATGTCCAATGTTGCTGAGCGTGGGGACTGCGATGAATGCCGTCAGGATCACCACAGTCATTTTGATTTTATTGTCGTTCAACGGCTTGATGCGTTGCCAGATGATGAGCAAAACTGGCCACAGAAAAATGAATTCCTGGCTGCCGGTGTTTTGTGTTTCGACAAAGATCCCACCGGCAAGCGTGATTGCGAGCCAAACTGAGCCGTGATCGAAAAAGCGGGCTGGGGTGATTTTGCCGCGTGTTTCGAGCCAGAACAACACAAGAACCAGAATGCCTGCTGGCAGAATAACATCGAGCTTACCGGATATGACGGTGAGAAAACGTGGCAGCAATACTGCTTGGTTTAGCACGAGCAATTGGACGATATCTGCAAGATAGGCTGATATCATGTGGCCGTTAAGTTCCAGTCCGGCGAGCACCACGAGGGCTGCAACAATGGCCATTAGCACATTGCTCATCGAGATCCGCCCGGCAAGAAGGGCTGTAAATCCGAAGAGCCCGCCAACAAGGAAACCAGTGATTTTTGTCAGAAACAAGCAAAGCATCGTCGCGGCACAAAACAGTGCAAGCTTTCTGCCGTTCGGTATGAAAACGAGCCCCGCGAGCAGCACATAAAGCAGCAGGTTCGCCTGGCGATTATAAATGCCGAAGCCATCGAGACCGGGATAAGACGTTTCAAACTGAGCATTTGCCGGAGAGATAGCGAAAATCAGAAACGGGATCAGCAATGCAAAAGCCGTGAATCGGTTTTGCCGGTCAATACCGGCAACGACGAGGCCCATTAGTGGCGCGGCAACTACGAGTGTCGACCATTGCGCGAGCAGCATTGGCTGAGCATAAGAGAAGACGTTCAGTCCCCAAGCGAATAGATAATACCCCAGTGGCCCTGCAGGAGTGAAGAAATCGACCGATGGAATCTGCCCGGTATCTATGCGCTGAGCTGCATCGAGATAGATGTAGGTGTCCCAATACATCGGGCCGATTGGCACAACAAGCGGCAGGGCCAAAACGACTAGAAGCAAGGCAAGAACGAGCACCATCCAGAAGACCGGACCGCTTATGAAACGGGATCTTCCAGATTTTTTATTCGACGTTGAAGAGACCGAAGCTTTCAAATTCTGCCCCCGCTTCCGTGAAAATGGTCCAACTTTATATTGTTCCTAACCGTCAGACGTTTAAAAACTCCAAAACACGTCTTGCGCTTGCGATATACAATAATATGGTGCCGCGAAGAATTGAACCGGAGTTGAATGTTGCAGAGCGTCGATGTTTTGGTGATAGGCGCTGGCGCTGCTGGCATGATGTGTGCGATTGAAGCCGCGAAGCGCGGTCGTTCCGTTCTAGTGCTGGATCATGCTAAAAAGCCGGGTGACAAAATCCGTATCTCTGGAGGCGGTCGCTGTAATTTCACCAATATGCATGCAAGCCCGAAGAATTTTCTGTCGCAGAACAAGCACTTTTGCATTTCCGCATTGAGCCGCTACACGCAGCGAGACTTCATCAAACTTGTTGAGCGCTATCGGATTGCCTATCACGAAAAGACGCTGGGGCAGCTTTTCTGCGATGGTTCGGCAACGCAGATCATTGATATGTTGCTTGATGAGATGCACCGCTACGGTGCGCTTTTGCAGCTCGAAACAGCAATCGAGAATGTCGAGAAAACCGAACGCGGTTTTGTCATTCGCCATTCGGGCGGCACAGT
This sequence comes from Brucella sp. NBRC 12950, assembly GCF_030268145.1. NCBI lineage: Bacteria > Pseudomonadati > Pseudomonadota > Alphaproteobacteria > Hyphomicrobiales > Brucellaceae > Brucella > Brucella sp. NBRC 12950. The sequence goes on along the minus strand of NZ_BSQC01000011.1, from coordinate 116,026 downwards.
TTCAGCAAAATCGCTTGTTATTGCTACCGGTGGCAAGTCGATCCCGAAGATGGGGGCCACCGGTTTTGGCTACGAGATTGCGACGCGTTTTGGTCTTCGTCTCGTCGAGACACGTCCCGGTCTTGTGCCCTTAACGTTTGAGCCGCATCTGCTTGAAAGGCTAAAGCCGCTTGCGGGTGTTGCCGTTGATGCCGTGGTTGCGTGCAAAAAGACGAAATTTACAGAGGCAATGCTGTTCACGCATCGCGGCATCAGTGGTCCGTCTATCCTCCAGATTTCCTCTTATTGGCGGGAAGGGGATGAAATCGTCATTTCCATGCTGCCCCAAACCGATCTGTTTGAAGCACTGCGCGAACAGCGATCCAAAAATGGCAAGCAGGCCCTGCAAACTGCACTTTCTTATTTCATACCCAAGAAGCTGTCCCAGCTGATTGCCGCTGATTTTCCAGCAGGCAATCTCGCTGACCTGTCAGATGCCGTATTGCGCCGCGCTGCTGCCGCGGTCAATGACTGGCGTGTGAAACCGGCAGGCTCAGAAGGCTATCGCACGGCTGAGGTCACGTTGGGCGGTGTTGATACGCGCGATCTCGATTCCAAAACGATGGAAGCAAAGAATGCCCCCGGGCTCTATTTCATAGGCGAAGTGGTTGATGTCACCGGCTGGCTTGGCGGCTACAACTTCCAATGGGCATGGTCGTCCGGCTGGAGTGCTGGTCAGGTCGTTTAATTCTTGATCAGACTAGCATCGAGCTTTGGCGGGAATTCGAGCTCGATTTCGTTCTTACCATAGATGAAACCGCTGAGGGCCGGATCTGTTATCATTGGGATGACGCGATATTTGCCATCTGGCAGACCTGCCGGGAAGAACAGCGGATAGGAATCCTGACCGTCTTCACTATGATAGATCACATATTTTCCGTCTCGTTGTTCAATCGGATTATCGTCGATCATATGGCTTTCGCCGGGTTTGAGCGTCGGGCCTGAAATGTCATAGAGCTTGTGCGCGACGCGTGTGCCATTGTCGCCATTGAAGAGGAGAAACAGTTCTGCGTTGGAGAGGTCCATATCCGAATTGCCGGTGTTTTTCAGCGTCAGAGTGAACAGGTTGCGATAGTAGTCAGGGTTTTCCGCAATGTCTTTATAGTCGGAAAGAGCAAGAGAGGCCATTTGCGGCTTGGTTCCATCGGTGTCGTAGCGGGAGACAAGGTCATAGGCCTGCGTGAGTGAGACCCAGCCTTGAGACATACCGGTACTGCCATCGCGCGCGAATTTCATGAATTCGCCACTAAATGCTAAAATGCGGACTGTTTCGCCTTCAAGAAGATAAGCAGGCGTACGGGTCTGTGGGTCGGCTTTGCTATATATTTCCAGCTTAATGACCGGAACAGTCCAACTATTCTCTGTGTCATCTTGGTCCGCGATTGTTTCCAGAGTGATGTTGCCTTCACGATCATAAGTTATCATGCGGGCCGGCCTGTCGATATAAGGCCAGTGCCAGGCTTCTTCTTTTGCGCGCGATTGTTCAAGCAAATGAGGCGAAGCATCCGGATCAATCTGTAGGATATCGACACGTGTATCGTCGTCACCCTCAAAATAGCAGCTGCTTTTGATAGCATTCTGGCTTTCAATCAGCTCTACATTCCACAATCCCCTGCAGTTGAGGCGATCATTGAATGCTTCGGAAAAATGGAGCGGCACATAGGATTTGTTGTCAGCATCATAGAGAAAGATGCCAAAGCCTGTGTCTGGGCTGTCGCTTGTCTTTGCGCCGATTGCGACATCGGGAAAGCCGTCGAAATTATAGTCGGCGACGGTGAAAATTGGATCGCCTTCGAAATTTTTAACCCATTCTGCATCGATCATCTGAAGCTCGGAACCATCGGGCTGCACAATGAAGTAACCCTTTTCAGTTTTCTTAACCTGAGCTTCGACATCGGTGTCGGGTTTAAGTTGCAGCAATGTGCTTTGCGCGAGCGACGTGTCGCACACTCCACTTGATAGAAAAATAAACGCGAACCCAAATAGTGAAGAGCGAGATAGCTGTGTCATTTCGAATGGCTTCTATGAACGGAATAAGTCTGCTTACACGATTGCATCAGAAAGGGGCAGTATCCGCAATTCATTATGCGAGGTTTCGACAGTTCAACTGTGTCTTCCGGTCGCGCTCGATGGAACTCGCTTGTTCCGTTGATGCGATTCGCGTATCGCCTTAAGGTAACGGATGAGGATGGAGGTTCGTCCGAATGCCGCAAAGAAATTCCCCCCTCGCACCGTTCCAATACGGAACCTTTCGGGCGCTCTGGTCTGCGACACTATTTTCGAACCTTGGCGGCCTCGTGCAGACGGTCGGCGCGGGCTGGATGATGGCTACCATTGCGCGCTCCGATGATATGGTTGCGCTGGTTCAGGCCTCCACCACTCTTCCTGTGATGATTTTCTCCGTTGCGGCCGGTGCGCTTGCCGATAATTTCGATCGCCGCCGCATCATGTTGACAGCGCAGGTTCTCCTTCTTCTCGTTTCCGTGGTGTTAGCGGTTTCCGCATATCTTGGCATTTTGACGCCATGGATGTTGCTTGGCTTTACCTTTCTGATCGGCTGTGGTGGGGCCCTGCACAATCCTTCATGGCAGGCGTCGATGGGTGATATTGTCCCGCGAACCGACTTGCCTGCTGCCGTTGCGCTCAATTCCATGAGTTTCAATCTGATGCGCAGTATCGGACCGGCGATTGGTGGCGCAATCGTTGCTGCCGCTGGTGCCGCTTTTGCATTCATCTTCAACGCGTTTAGCTATTGTGCGTTGATCCTTGCGCTTTGGCGGTGGCAACCGCAGATCGCAAAATCAACATTGCCACGTGAAGCACTCGGGCCGGCAATGATCGCGGGGCTGCGCTACGTCTCCATGTCGCCCAATCTTTTGAAAGTCATGTTTCGTGGCTTTCTGTTCGGCTTGTCTGCGATCGTTATTCTTGCGCTTTTACCGCTTGTGGCGCGTGATCTCGTTAACGGCACAGCACTAACCTATGGCATCATGCTCGGCTTTTTCGGCATTGGTGCCATTGGTGGCGCGCTTTCAAGTGCTCGTTTGCGCGAAGTCCTGGGTAATGAGTGGCTTGTCCGTAGTGCCTTTGCCGCCTTTGCCATCAGTTGTCTTTTGCTTTCGGTCAGCCGCAGCATTTGGATGAGCTGTATTTTCTTGCTTCCGGCTGGTCTGTCGTGGGTTTTAGCGTTGTCGCTTTTCAACGTGACCGTCCAGTTGTCGACCCCCCGCTGGGTGGTTGGTCGCGCGCTGGCGCTTTATCAGACCGCTACTTTTGGTGGCATGGCGGCAGGTAGCTGGCTTTGGGGAGCGGTGGCTGACGAGTTTGGCGTGCCAGGTGCTTTGCTTGCAGCAGCAGGCGTTTTACTGTTGGGGGCCCTTGTTGGGTTATTGCTGCCGCAGCCAGAATTTGAATCGCTTAATCTTGATCCGCTCAATCGTTTCAGTGAACCGAAGCTTCGTCTTGACCTTCGTTCACGGAGTGGTCCGATCATGATCATGGTGGACTACAAGATCGCTCAGGAGGACGTTAAGGCATTTTTGGCGGCAATGGCGTTGCGACGACGAATTCGCATTCGAGATGGCGCACGGCAATGGGCGTTGCTGCGCGATCTTGAAAATCCCGAGACTTGGACGGAGAGTTATCACGTTCCGACATGGGTGGAATATGTACGCCACAATCAGCGTCGAACCCAGTCGGATGCTGAAGTTTCAGAACGGCTCTTGGCATTGCATAAGGGGTCGACTCCTCCTTTGGTGCATCGCATGATCGAGCGGCAGACCGTATCCATTCACGATGATATGCCGCTCAAAGCACATCTTGATTTGCACTAGAATTCGAACTTAACGCCGTTTTCAGTGAGAGGGAGACGAAAACTGGACATTCGCGATCTGATTACGACCACTCTTTTTGCTGGTGTAAAGCTGGTGATCTGCCTGCTGCAACCAGAGTGAACCTGCCATCTCGAGGTGCGTGCGTGCTGAAGCAATCCCCATGCTGACGGTAACATTCGTGCTGACTGTCGAGCCGGGGTGTGGAATGTTGAGCGACTGAATTTGAAATTGAATTTCTTGTGCGGTGGCGAGCGCAGTTTGCGGATCTGCGCCAGGTAAAACACAGGCGAATTCTTCACCACCATACCGCGCTGTCATCCCCGACACTTTATGTACTGCACGTGTGAGCGCTGCTGCAACCATGGCAATGCACCGGTCGCCTTCAGGGTGGCCATAGGTGTCATTGAACAATTTAAAGAAATCGATATCCAGCATAATGACCGAAAGCCAAGCGCCGGAAGGTGCGAGACGGGTGATTTCCGCTGACAGGGTCACTTCCAGTTGGCGGCGGTTGCTCAGTCCGGTGAGGGCATCGGTTACAGCCATCTGCGCTAGTTGATCACGCAAACGCTTCAGTTCGATGTGATTGGATACGCGGGCACGCAGAACCACAGGATTGATTGGTTTGGTTACGTAATCGATGGCACCCAGCGACAGGCCGCGAACTTCCGCTTCCTGATCATCAAGGCCCGTTGTGAAGATCACCGGAACGTCGGCAAGCAGGCGATCGTTCTTCAGGCGCACACAGACTTCGTAACCATCAACACCGGGCATCATGACGTCGAGCAAAATGATGTCAGGCAATACATTTCTGGCAACTTCAAGTGCCTGTTCGCCGGAAGTTGCAAAGCAGATTTCGTAATGTTCTTCCAGCACGGCATTCATGATCTCGATATTTGATACTTCATCATCGACAATCAACACGGTTGCACGGTTAGGCATTTAATCAACTCCGGTAGTCTTAAAGTACCACAACTTCATCTGCGGTCGGTCTTAAATAGCTGCTGCTTACGCCAAACATCAATCATTCGCGGCTTAACGGAAGTTAGTCGTCAAAAGCTGCATCAAGGCTTCGCAAGGCGGACTCGTAATCAAGTTTATCCAATGCAGTTTTCGCGTCACCTAGTGCTGCGCCTTTTGCTCGACTGTCTGCGGTTGCTTCAAGGGTCTGCATCAAGGCATCGAAACTAGTGCGTGCCCGCATACTTCTGCGTGTCAGATGATCACGCAACGTTGCGACTTCGGCTGCTAAATCCGTCTTTTGGATGGCATCCGCCCTTTGTAGAATGGGCGCGTTCGATCGTTCCTTCAAGTTCTCGGCAGCCTTCAATGCAGGTTTCAAGGCTGAGTTGAGCGCAGATAATGTTGGCTCTAATCCGACCAACTGCTCGTTGGCAATCGCAAGCTCCACTTCAGCAGCGATGCGCGAAATTTCAGGCAATTCAAGCGAGGCCGCAACGCCCTTCAGCGTATGGGCTAAACGGCGCGCGCTTGTAAGGTCGCCCTTTGCTATCTGGTCCATCAGTGTCTGAATGACATCGACAAAATCATCGTGGAAACTGATAATGAGGCGGCGCAACAAGGCCTGCTTTCCGTTGACGCGGACAAGAGCGCGCGCCAGATCGAAAGGCGGGAGACGTTCAGGGAGGTCAGTTTGCAGCAGTTCAGATTTTTTGTCTTGTGATGCTTGAGGGGCGGTCTTCAGTTCACGAGGTTTCATCCAGCGTTCCAAAGTCCCGATGAGAATACTTGGGTCGATGGGCTTGGCAACGTGGTCATTCATTCCCGCTTCGGCACATCTGCGTCGTTCTTCTTCATAGGCGTGAGCAGTCAACGCGATGATTGGCAGGGCCTCTGCTGACCAATTGCGCCGAATATGGGTGGTTGCTTCCAGACCATCCATCTCAGGCATTTGTACATCCATCAATATGGCAGAATAGAGTGATCCGGACCGCGCTACCTTTTCACAGGCAATACGTCCATTTTCAGCGATATCGACATCGAGACCCGCATCACTGAGCAGTTGGTAGGCGATTTCGCGATTGATCGCGTTGTCTTCTACTAATAGCACGTGCGCTCCGCGCAACGGTTCTGCGATGAGTTCAGAATCTCTTGCTTGGTTGCTTGAATCTATTGAAAGCGGGAACAGCATATTCAAAGTTTGCAGGATTTGCTGCGATTCTATCGGCTTTGGCAGGTACGCTGCAATACCGGCGCGAGAAGCCCGTGCTTTGAATTCGTCGCTGCCATAGGCCGTGATAAGAACGATTTCCGGCAGTTTGGTGAGTTTTGTATTCGCGTATAGGGTACTGACAGTTTCCATGCCATCCATGCCTGGCATCTTCCAATCAAGCAGAACAACATCATAAGGGTTTCCGCGCTGGAATGCTGTTTCCAAGGCGCCGATCACTTCTGTGCCCGAAGCTACCAGATCGACTTGCATGGACCAATCAGCAAATATGCTCTGCAAAATCTCGCGGGAAGCTGGATTGTCGTCTGCGACAAGGATTCGTAGCTTTTGAATATGGAGTTGAGGCTTTTCGATTATCGAATGCGTGCGGTCAACATTGCCGAGTGTTGCTGTCACGGTAAAGACACTGCCTTTGCCGGGTGTGCTCGACACCGTAATGTCGCCGCCCATTTGTTCGGCGATCTGCTTACTAATCACCAGTCCTAGGCCCGTTCCGCCAAAGCGACGCGTTGTCGAACTGTCCGCTTGGGAGAAGGAACTGAAGAGCTTTGATTGCTGATCGGCGGTCATGCCGATGCCGGTGTCGGCAACAGCTATCTGCAAACGATAGTTGCCATCCTCTGACGGCTTGCCGCTCACACGTAGCATAACTGAGCCATTTTCACTAAATTTGATGGCGTTGCTCATGAGATTAAGCAAGACTTGGCCAAGCCGCATCTCGTCGCCAACTAACCGTTCTGGGACGCCTTGATCAATGTGCAGATTAACGGTCACGTTTTTAGCCCGGGCATCGGTGCTTGTGATCTGAAGCTTGCGATCAAATAGAGCACGCAACTCGAACGGTCGGTTCTCCAGAGTGAGCTTGCCCGCATCATTCTTGGAGAAGTCCAAAATATCGTTGATCAGGCGAAGTAGTGAGCCGCTGGCACTGTTGATCTTCGACAGGTAGTCACGCTGGCGCTCCGTCATGTCTGTGCGAAGCATCAAATGGCAAAAGCCCAGGATTGCATTAAGAGGGGTGCGGATTTCGTGACTCATATTGGCCAGGAACATCCCCTTGGCTTTGTAAGCCTGCTCAACCTGGGCCGAGTGCATTTCAATCGCTGAGTTCTTGGCCAAGATCTCATCGCGCATATTGCTAATGCTGTTCACGCAACTCACTAGCATGTCGGAAAACCATACGAGCACGGCTGCTTCAAGAGCAACGATTACGGCATGGATCATAACGCGTCGAACATCGCTTCCAGTTGGAAAGACCAGAGATGGGAGCAGATAGTCGAGCGTAAGGTGATGGAGGGCAATTGCAACGGCTGCAATGATGGTCGCTCTTCTGTCACACCAGCCAATCGTCAGGGCCAGCATGGCAAAGAAATACATATGCATATCCATCTGCCAGATATGGCCGCGGAGCAGATAAAGCAGAATGGCGGGCTCCGCAACAAGAGCCACGGCAGATAAAAAACGGGTAGCTGGTGCAATGTCTGCACGCCACCACATCAAGTTGTAGCTTGCTGCGAGGAACGTGCCCGCCAATGCACCGCCCGTAACGGAAGCGCCGGCCCCATAAGCGATCGCGGCGAAAAGTGGTACATGCAGCCAGAACAGAACCACAAGAAAACGCGCAAAGCGTCTGCGGATATCGTCGAGTTCAATGATCATGTACTAGGCCCCGGTGACGGCAAGGTCAAAACAGCTGGAAAGTTGGGCAGGTTCAAAGACAAGCCATGCGCCTGCGTTATAAAGTGCGGAAATTGCGTCGAGGCGATCAGAATGTACAACTACGACGTTCATTCGTTCATTGAAAGAAAGTATCTGTGCGTCTGCCTCCTTGAGGAGGGTGGACACCTGCGAAGCGTCGGCCCAGGGCCGCATCAGCACTGCAAATTGACCATTCTCACCGCGTGGAAACAGAACTGCATAGACCAGCACCATCAGGCCTATCAGGAAAAGAGAGACGGCTGGCAGCATGTCTAGCATGCGCCACTGTGACTGCGCTAAATTGGAGTTCATAATATCTTTATCCGCAATTCAACACGCCTTGGACGTATCGCTTCATAATATATAAAAATGCGCGTGTCTTGCTGTATATATACTACTTTAAGATTGTCTTATTGCTTTACGATCAAAGCGTCGCCGAATGCCTGTTTTGACTGATTTGCAGGGTGGAAAAGCGTCGATCGACATAGAGGTGCCGGACCTCGATGGGAATGCGATGTGACGGGATGCCTGAATTTGAGATCTTGACACAACTTGGCGGAACATCGGTCCAAATTGTGATGTGAGGCGGCTCGCTTCGTTGAAGGCCCCCTTTTCAATACTTTCCGCTGATAGCTGCCAGTATTGCATGGCGCGATTGTTTTTGTGTTATGAACAATTTTGCTTTACGTACCTCAAGAGCGACGCTAAGGTTGTGATGTGACGCTTTGGGAGGAGTTCACGTGAAGATTGGTTTTTTCGCACATAGAAGTCGTTTTGCGACCGGTTCCGACAACGTTGTCTACGGTAGGTTCGCATGATTCTGGCACACACGCAGACCACGGTGCCACTCCTTGAAGCTGTGTCGCTGTCAAAGTCATTTGGCCCAGTTCAGGTTCTCAAAAACATTAATTTGAGCATTTATGGTGGCGAAGTTCACGCCATTATCGGCGAAAATGGCGCCGGAAAATCGACTTTGATGAAACTGCTGGCGGGGAATGAGCGTCCCACGAGCGGTGAAATTCGCATCGATGGAAAGCTAATCGCTTTTTCAAATCCCGTGGAAGCCGAAGCGCAGGGTATTGTCCTTGTGCATCAGGAAATCTTGCTCGCGCCGGATCTGACGGTCGCGCAGAATATCTATCTCGGACGAGAACTTTCCAATGGACTTGTTGTGGATGATAGATCAATGCGCGAAGGAGCTCGGAAAGCCATTCGCGATCTGGGCGCGGACATCAATCCTGATGCAATCGTCGGCAGCCTATCGATAGCGCAGCGCCAGCTAGTGCAGATTGCACGGGTACTGCTTGTACCGCATCGCGTGGTGATTTTCGATGAGCCGACAGCATCTTTGACACCGGTCGAAACCGAAGCGCTGCTGAAGGTTATCATGGATATCAGAGCGAAGGGAGTTGCGGTTCTTTATATCTCCCATCGTCTGCCGGAAGTGAAAGAGATTTCGGATCGCGTTACGGTTCTGCGCGATGGAACGCTCGTTGCGGCTCATATGGCAGCAGAGCTTCAGCCGAACGACATGGCTCGGCTTATGGTTGGTCGCGATGTTGCCAAGCTTTATCCAGATCGTTCAGCGCAGCGCGGACAGGAACGGGTGCTAGAAGTCGAAGACTTCAGCGTCCCCGGCTACGTGAAAACAGCAAGCTTCAAGTTGAACAGGGGCGAGATCCTAGGCTTTGCGGGGCTAGTCGGGGCAGGACGAACAGAACTGATGGAAGGCATTGTCGGACTTCGACCTGGCAAAGGACATCTGCTGCACAGGGGAAAGTCTGTAAACTTTCGCAATGCGCATGAAAGTCTTTCCGCCGGTATTGCCTATTTAAGTGAAGACCGTAAGGGCAAGGGATTGTTGCTTGCCAAGGATCTTGGCATCAATCTGACGCTTGCATCTATCAGTAAATTTGTGCGTGGTTTGCAGATTGACCGTCGACGAGAGCGTGTGGCGCTTGATGATGCGATCAAAGAATTCGATATTCGCACTGGCCGCAAAGATATTCTTGCAGGACAATTGTCAGGCGGAAACCAACAAAAGCTTTTGTTGGCAAAGATGATGATGCTCAACCCGTCCATTGTGATCATCGACGAGCCGACGCGCGGCATTGATGTGGGCACCAAAGAGCAGATTTATCAATTCATCGCCAACCTGGCCGATGAGGGCAAATCGATTATCGTTGTTTCGTCTGAAATGCCTGAATTGATAGGCATATGCGATCGTATTGTCGTCATGCGCGAGGGCAGGGTCGTTGGTGAAGTGACCGGTGACCGAATGACGGAACACGACATCGTCGTTTTGGCTACAGGCGTCAGCACTGAAGAAGCAGCATAAAATAAAAAAAGGGGAGTCAATGACTGACGATGTAACTGACAAAAGCAGGGTGCCTAAGACGTCTCGAGACTGGGATCTGCGGGCAATAGCACCATTTGTTGCGCTGCTTCTGCTGCTTGTTCTGGGAACAATTGCCAATCCAAATTTCATCAGCATCGATAATCTGCTGAATGTCGCGACACGCAGTGCCTTTATCGCAATCATCGCGTTGGGTGCGACTTATGTGATTTCCTCAGGAGGATTAGATCTTTCTGTTGGCGCTATGGCTGCTTTCGTGGGCAGTATCATGATCATGTTCATGAACAGTGGTGTCATCGCTGATCCCGTCATGATGTTGATCGCGGCCGTCCTTCTTGCCGTGGTGGTCGGTGCACTTTGTGGGTTAACCAACGGGCTGATTACCACGCTCGGAGGAATAGAGCCGTTCATTGCGACCCTCGGAACGATGGGGATTTACCGTGGTTTGACAACGTGGCTATCTCAGGGCGGCGCAATCACGCTGCGTAACCCTGAGATTCAGGCGCTCTATCGCCCTGCTTATTTCGGTTCGGTTTTTGGTGTTCCTATCCCGGTCATCGCTATTTTCGTCACAGCAGCGATCGCAGCGTTTGTTCTTTATCGTACGCGATATGGGCGCCACGTCATCGCAGTCGGTTCCAGCGAAGACGTGGCACGCTATTCAGGGATTTCCGTCAAGCGCGTTCGCACAATTGCTTATGTGGTTCAGGGACTTTGCGTCGCTGTTGCGGTCTTGCTGTACGTTCCACGACTGGGTTCAACGTCGGCAACGACGGGCATGTTATGGGAACTTCAGGCAATCACTGCGGTCGTCGTCGGCGGCACGGCATTGCGCGGGGGCGTGGGACGGGTCTGGGGCACAATTTGCGGCGCGTTCATCCTCGAAATCGTCGGCAATATCATGTTGCTCTCCAATTTCATCAGCGAGTACCTGATTGGTGCTATTCAAGGCGCAATCATCATTATCGCGATGCTGGTGCAGAGGTCGCTTTCGCGGCGATGAAAATCAAGGCGTGAGGCATCGTGTTTTCGCGCCCTGAATGACAGGTTTGACGGGATTCAAGGGGCAGTCCGGTCACACATCGATATAGCCCCCTGACCATTTGGGAGGAATGAATGCGAGGAAAATTTCTAGGTGTTGCTTTTGCTGCTTTGGCGGCTGGGGCATTGGCATTTGCCGGTGGCGCGAATGCACAGGATAAAAAGGTTACGATCGGTGTATCGATCCCTGCTGCGGATCATGGCTGGACTTCCGGTGTAGTTTATCATGCCGAACGCGTTGCCAAGCTTCTGATGCAGGAGCATCCAGGTCTCAACGTGATCGTCAAGACTTCGCCGGACGCAGCCAGTCAGGCAAATGCATTGCAGGATCTTGCCGTTCAGGGGCTTGACGGTCTGGTCGTGCTGCCAACCGATCCGGATCCACTCGTCAACGCTATTAAGGAAATCAAGGATAAAGGCACTTTCGTAGCTCTCGTCGACCGTGCGCCGAGCAGCAATGACAATACGATCCGTGATCTTTATGTGGCGGGTAATAATCCGGCTCTCGGTCAGGTCGCTGGCGAATACATCAAGAAAACGACACCTGATGCGCAGGTTGTAGTTATTCGTGGCCTTCCTATTCCGATTGACCAGCAGCGTCAGGATGGATTTGACAAGGGTATCGAAGGCTCCAACGTCAAGATTCTTGATCGCCAGTATGGCAATTGGAACCGTGATGATGCGTTTCGTGTCATGCAGGACTTCCTAACAAAGTACCCGAAGATCGACGTTGTCTGGTGTCAGGATGACGACATGGCTGTGGGCGTGCTTGAAGCCATTAAACAGGCCAATCGTGAAGACATTCAATATGTCATCGGCGGCGCTGGTTCCAAGGACATGATCAAGAAGGTGATGGACGGCGATAAGCTGATGCCGGTGGATGTGCTTTATCCGCCTGCAATGGTTTCTACAGCCATGCAGTTGGCAGCTGGTCATTTCTACGATCAGATCCCGGTAAGCGGCAACTATATCCTCGACGCTACGTTGGTGACCAAGGACAATGCCGAGCAGTTCTACTTCCCGGACTCTCCTTTCTAATGTCATCTTTGCGCGCCTGCATTGGCAGGCGCGCATTTGAATTTCCCCTAAACAGTTTTGAATTTCATTCGGAGGACTTTTGATGAAGACGATCAAGGGGCCAGGGATATTTCTCGGGCAGTTTGCAGGTGATGAAGCGCCGTTCAATACATGGGACGGCATCACGAAATGGGCTGCAGAGAAGGGCTATGCCGGTGTGCAGGTTCCCACCTGGGCAAGCCAGTTGATCGATCTTAAAAAAGCGTCTGAATCCAAAGATTATTGCGACGAGTTTGCTGGCATCGCGCGCGAAAACGGCGTCGAAGTGACCGAACTTTCCACACATTTGCAGGGGCAGCTTGTTGCTGTTCATCCGACCTATGATGAAGCTTTTGATGGTTTCGCTGTGCCGGAAGTCCGTGGCAATCCAAAAGCGCGCCAGCAATGGGCGGTCGAACAGGTGAAGATGGCAATCCGCGCCTCGCGCAATCTGGGCATAGGAGCACATGCAACCTTTTCAGGCGCATTGGCTTGGCCCTTCATCTACCCGTGGCCACAGCGTCCGGCCGGTCTGGTCGAGGCAGCGTTTGATGAACTCGCCCGCCGATGGCTGCCAATCCTTGACCATGCTGACGAGCATGGTGTGGATATTTGCTACGAAATTCATCCGGGCGAAGATCTGCATGATGGTGTGACGTTTGAAATGTTCCTTGAACGGGTCAAGAACCATCCGCGTGCGAACATGCTTTATGATCCGTCGCATTACGTGCTGCAATGTCTCGACTATCTCGACAATATCGACATCTACAAAGACCGCATCAAGATGTTCCACGTCAAGGATGCCGAGTTTAATCCGACCGGTCGTCAGGGTGTTTATGGTGGCTATCAGGGCTGGGTAAACCGTGCGGGCCGTTTCCGTTCTTTGGGCGATGGTCAAGTCGATTTTGGTGCCATTTTCTCCAAGATGGCGGCCAATGATTTTGATGGCTGGGCTGTTGTCGAATGGGAATGCGCGTTGAAGCATCCTGAAGACGGTGCGCGTGAGGGTGCGGAGTTTGTAAAGCACCATATCATTCGCGTCACCGACAAAGCGTTCGATGACTTTGCTGCGGGCGGCACCGATGATGCTGCCAATCGTCGTATGCTGGGATTATAGGTAGTTCAATGACCATTGAAGCAAAAACCAAAGAAGCGGCCAATCCACGCATTCGACTCGGTATGGTTGGCGGCGGTGCAGGGGCCTTTATTGGCGGAGTTCATCGCATGGCCTCACGCTTGGACAATCGCTTTGAACTGTTGGCAGGCGCACTCTCTTCATCGCCCGAACGAGCCCAAGCATCAGGGCGCGAGCTTGGGCTTTCAGAAGATCGCATTTATTCCAGCTACAAGGATATGGCGATCCGCGAAGCGCGTCTAAAGAATGGTATTGAAGCGGTCGCAATCGTTACGCCAAATCATGTGCATTATGATGCCGCCAAGGAATTTCTACGTCGCGGCATTCATGTGATCTGCGACAAGCCACTGACCTCGACCTTGGCCGATGCAAAGAAGCTGAAGAAGGTGGCCGACGAGAGCGGTGCATTGTTTGTGCTGACGCATAATTATACCGGTTATCCGATGGTTCGGCAGGCGCGCGAAATGATCACCAATGGGGAGCTTGGTGATTTGCGTGTGGTTCAGGTTGAATATGCGCAAGACTGGCTCACGGAAGCGGTTGAAGAAACGGGCGCAAAGGGTGCTGTCTGGCGCACTGATCCGGCGCAATCTGGTCTTGGAGGCGCAACAGGCGACATCGGCACCCATGCCTTCAATCTAGCCTCCTTTGTCACTGGTCTGACGCTTGAAAGTCTAGCGGCCGATCTCGATAGTTTCGTGTCGGGTCGTCGGTTGGATGACAATGCACATGTGATGCTTCGTTTCACCGGTGGAGCCAAGGGTATGCTCTGGTGCAGTCAAGTGGCACCGGGCAATGAGAATGCGCTGCGTTTGCGTGTCTATGGCACTAAGGGCGGCATTGAGTGGGCGCAGGAAGATCCTAACCGCCTGTGGTTCACACCGTTTGGTGAACAAAAGCGGCTGATCACCCGAGGTGGAGCAGGCGTTGGCAATGCTGCAACCCGCGTGACGCGCGTGCCGGGCGGGCATCCGGAAGGCTATCTCGAAGCCTTTGCCACGATCTACAGGGAAGCTGCAAACGCAATTCAGGCCCGACGCGACAACACCAGCCCTGACAGTGCAATCATTTATCCAACCGTCGACGATGGTGTCAAAGGCGTTGCTTTCATCGATGCTTGTGTGCGCTCGTCAAATAAAAATGGCGGATGGGTAAGCCTCTGAAGCAAAAAATTTGGAAAGCGCCGCCATTTGGGCGGCGTTTTTGTTTGCGTAACGCGATCTCGCTTATGGGCCGGTTCAGCCGTCGTAGAAAAGCCATCTTGATTTCATGTTTGATTGAAATGTGCCTGATAAAGCCGGCCTCTTTTAGGTCGGATCCGTCAGGTGCGTCAATTCAAAGCTTTTCGAAAGCGCGTGCCATGCAGAAATTCCGCCCTGTGATTGCCAGCGGGCCACTGTGTCTTTTAACTGCACTTTACGTTCTCATATTCACAAACACGTCGTTCTGGCGTGCAATCGGCACCTATTATGCTGATTCTCCATTAAGGCTTGCTGGCATAGTCGTGGCACTGTTGCTGTTGCACACCGCGCTTTTTGTGTTGTTTTCGGCAAAATACGTCGTCAAACCGATGTTGATCCTATTTGTGATAATTGCGGCAGGTGGTTCCTACTTCACTGATACCTTCGGTACGATCATTGACAAGAATGTCGTTGAAGCAGCTCTTATAACTACGCAGGCTGAATCCGGTGCTTTGCTGACGCCGAGCTTCATTTGGCACATGATGCTTTTCGGCGTTGTACCATCGCTGTTGATTGCTTGGGTGAGGGTTAAGCACCGACGACTGCTTGGCAAGCTGATGGTGAATACGGGTGTCATTCTCACATGTCTGATCGCAGCCGTTGCCATACTTGGAACAAACTACGCGGCTTATTCATCAATGTTTCGCGAGCATGGCGCTGATATTATGCAAAAGCTCATGCCGAGCACGCCGATCACCAGCACGATCCAATATGTCTCGCATGTGGTCAAAAACCGTGACATTACAATGGAGCCATTGGGGCTCGATGCCAAGCAAACGTTGACTCAATTGCCCGGAGGCAAAAAGCTGGTAACGGTCGTTGTCGTTGGTGAAACTGCTCGGGCGCAGAATTTCAGCCTCAACGGTTATGCGCGTGAAACCAATCCTGAACTGAAAAAACGCGACGTTGTTGCCTTCACTGACACGACGAGCTGCGGAACAGAGACTTCGGTTTCAGTGCCTTGCATGTTTTCGCCTTTCACTCGTGAAGATTATTCCAATACAAAGTTCCGCGGTTCCGAAAACTTGATGGATGTGCTCCAACATGCAGGCGTACAGACGCGTTGGTATGAGAACAATACTGGCAGCAAGGGCGTTGCAGAACGCATCAAGCTGACCGATCTGCAAGGCGCGCAGGACAAGCGCTATTGCGAAGGTGGCGAATGTCTCGATCAGATATTGGTTGATAGCCTGTCCAACGAGCTGAGCGAAATTTCGGGCAATGCGACCATCGTTTTACATATGACGGGTAGCCACGGCCCTGCCTATTATCGCCGATACCCGGCTGAATATGCGGTCTTTGCACCCGATTGCCGTTCAAATGATTTTGCTAAATGCTCGCAGGAAGAAATCGTCAACGCCTATGACAACTCGATCCTTTATACGGACCATATTCTGTCCGAGATTGTCGATCTTCTCAAAGCGCATGAGGAAAAGTTTGCATCCGCGATGATTTATATGTCCGATCATGGCGAGTCGCTTGGTGAGGACGGTCTTTACCTTCACGCAGCGCCCTATTTCATCGCGCCATCGCAGCAGACACACATACCGTTTATCACATGGTTTGCACCAGAATATGCGGCTGCTACCGGTCTCAATCCTGATTGCTTGCGCAAGACGACGGCTGAGCCATCATCGCATGATAATCTGTTTCATACGGTGCTTGGTATGATGGCGGTTAAAACGTCTGCTTACGACCAGAAGCTGGACCGCTTTGCCGCTTGTCGAACACCACACAACGTTGCGTCGAATTAAACTCAAAACCCCGCTCAAAAGCGGGGTTTTGTTTCTCTTTGAGATTAAACGTAACGGTTGACCACGTTTTCCAGATATTCCTGACGGCCGGATCTTGGCTTTGGATTGATGTCTTTTGCTTCGACTTCTGATGCGATCTGTTCCAGCGACATGCCGGTTCCAATCGTTTTCCCGAAATCGCCAGACCAGCCAGCATATCGCTCATCGAGCGGCTTGCTCAGAGCGCCGTCCTGCAACATCAGGGCGGCGGCTTTGAGGCCGCGTGCACAGCAGTCCATGCCGCCGATATGGCCAATCAGCAAATCCTGTGGGTCAAGCGACTGACGACGCAACTTGGCATCGAAATTGGTGCCACCATTCTTCAAGCCGCCGTTGAGCAGCACCTGATAATAAGCGAGCGCCATTTCCGGTACATTGTTCGGGAACTGATCTGTATCCCAGCCTGACTGGTAGTCGTTGCGGTTCATGTCGATTGAGCCAAGAATCCCAAGGCTGCGGGCCAGTGCCAGTTCATGCTCGAATGAATGGCCTGCGAGAATTGCGTGGCCCTGCTCGATATTGACCTTCACCTCGTTTTCGAGACCGTAGCGCTTGAGGAAGCCGTAAACCGTTGCGACATCGTAATCATACTGGTGCTTTGTTGGTTCCTGTGGCTTTGGCTCGATCAGGATTGTACCCTTGAAGCCAATCTTGTGCTTGTACTCGACTACAAGGTTGAGGAACCGCCCCATATTGTCGAGCTCGCGCGTCAGATCGGTGTTGAGCAGGGTTTCATAACCCTCGCGACCGCCCCAAAGCACATAATTGTCACCGCCAAGGCGCTTGGTTGCATCGAGGCAGGTTTTCACGGTTGCAGCTGCAAAAGCAAACACTTCCGGATCGGGATTGGTCGCAGCACCCGACATATACCGACGATGTGAGAAGAGATTGGCAGTGCCCCACAAAAGCTTGATACCGGTTTCAGCCTGCTTGCGCTCGAAAATATCCACAATGACTTCGAGGTTCTTCGTGTTCTCAGCAAAATTGTTGCCTTCTGGGCGCACGTCGGCGTCGTGGAAGCAATAGAAAGGTGCGCCGAGAAGCGAAAAGAACTCAAATGCAACATCGGCTTTTAGTTTTGCGGCTTCGAGGTCATCCTTATACCAGGGACGGTCAAATGTCCGTCCGCCGAAAGGATCTCCACCTTCCCACGCGAAGCTGTGCCAATAGGCGACTGCAAAACGTAGGTGGTCTTCCAGACGCTTGCCGAGGACGATTTCGTCCGGGTTATAGTGGCGGAATGCTAGCGGATTATCGCTATCTGGACCTTCATAACGTATTTTCTGGATGTCGCCGAAAAATGCGGTGCTCATCATGCTCCTCCAATGTTGATGCTGGTGACGCTGCGCCTCGGGCTTACTGAGCCAGAGGTTGCAGCGCGGGATAAAGTGCGTGGTAACGCTGATATGCTTCGTCGTATGACGCGGTGAGCGCGTGTTCGGGTTCAATGGTATGGGCCGTGCGCGGCGGCGTGCAGATCGCAAAAGGATCAGCGTTACTTGCAGCGATCAGGCCAAGACGTGCTGCGCCGAATGCGGCACCAAAGTCGCCTTCTTCGGGAAGAGAAATTGGAACATTCAATGCTGTGGCAATTGATTTGAGCCAATAGGCAGAGCGCGAACCACCACCAACTGCGATGAGCGATTTGATCTCGGTACCTGCCGATTGCAGTGCGGCGAGATTATCGCGGATCGCAAATGCGACGCCTTCAAGCACCGCTTGCGTCATTGCTTTGCGGTCTGTCTCATGCTCGAGCCCGTTGAACATGCCTCGAATCCGCGCGTCGTTGTATGGGGTTCGCTCGCCCGATAGATAGGGCAGAAAACTGATCTTTCCGGGGGCTTGGAGTCTATCTCCGAGCTCCGCATCAAGCGCGTGCGGGCTGGTGGACGTGATACGAGAGAACCACTCGAGTGCGCTTGCCGCGGATAGAATGACACCCATTTGATGCCACGTATTTGGAAGCGCATGGCAGAAAGCGTGGACTGCGCTTTCAGGTTTTGGTTGATAGCTGGCATTAGCGGCAAACAACACACCTGATGTGCCAAGTGAAACGAAAGCATGACCCGGTTGAACAGTACCCATGCCGCAGGCCGAAGCAGCATTATCGCCGGCGCCTCCCGCAACGACGGGGGCGTTCAAGATCCCCCAGCGTGAGGTAAGTTCTGCACGCAATCTTCCTGTGGCCTCGCTGCCCTCGGCAAGTTTGGGCATGTGGCTTTCCGTCAGACCAGTTTTCGAAAGCAATTCAGACGACCAACGGCGTGCGCCGGTATCAAGCCAGCTTGTGCCTGCCGAATCCGACATGTCTGAAACATACTCGCCGGTGAGCCAAAGCCGTAGATAGTCTTTCGGTAAGAGAATCTTGCGTGTTCTAGCGAAAATCTCTGGTTCGTTGCGTGCAACCCAGACGAGTTTGGGCGCGGTAAAGCCCGGGAAAACGATGTTGCCGGTGATGGCACGGAAGGCCGGATCGGCGTCGAGTTCGGCAGCTTCTTTATAGCTGCGCGTGTCATTCCATAGAATGCACGGCCGAAGCACCTGATCGTTTTCATCAAGCAGTGTTGCACCATGCATCTGGCCGGAAAGACCTATGCCAGCAACGGTTGAAAATTCCTTTGGATGCGCTGTGCGCAAACCGTCGATAGCGGCTTCACAGGCCCTGATCCAGTCCGTGGGGTTCTGCTCACTCCAGCCTGGATGGGGGCGAGAGACATCGAGTTCACCATGGGCAGAACCGATAATATTTTGTTGACTATCGATCAGAAGCGCTTTTACGCCCGATGTTCCAAGATCAAGCCCGAGATACATATTTGCTCCAGTCGAGTTATTGTGTTCCGCGCCTCAGTCAAGCTGTGGCAGGTTGTCTTTGAGGAAGATTTCGATGCGGATATGTTCCTGCCCTTGCACGATCGCGAGGCGGTCTGCAGTCGCTTTTAAAACACGAACGGCACTGCGAATTTCGTGTCCCGCGTCCTGCGCCAGCACGGCGTGAACAAGGCCATCCTTCAGTGCTTGCGATGTGATTCCGTCTCGTTCGTGGGCAATGACCAGCGGCCGTTTATGATCTTGAAAAGCAGCGAGCGCACGGACAAGACCGCTGTTGCCGGCGCCAAGATTATAGATTCCTGCGAGGTCTCTCTGGCCCTTGAGCAGCTCAAGGGCGAGCTTCTCTACGCGCGCGCCTTCGTCAAAACCCTCGAGCACGGGAAGGATTTCTCGGTCCGGGAAATCCGTTTCCATGGCCTTTTTGAAGCCCTCGAAGCGTTCCTGGTGGTCATGGACTTTAAGCGAGCCCGCAATGACGGCAATCGGACCAATAGTACCGCTCGCAAAAAGACCCAATAGACGTGCAGAAGTTCGTCCTGCAGCACCATTATCAATACCAACATAATGAGCACGAGTTGAACGACCCAGATCGGATACCAGGGTCACAGCGTGAATTCCCGCCTCGGTCAGTTTCGCGCAGGCTTCGCGGACCGGATCAGTATCGACCGCAACGAAAGCGACGCCGTCGGGCTTACGTTCGGCGCTATCATTCAACGCCTTCACGAGTGCCGCTTCATCGAATGCTGGCACAAGCACCAGATTGATCAAAACCCGTTCAGACAAACCCCGTTCTGTCGCTGCTTCAAGTTCAGCACGCAGGTTCTGCATAAAGGTGTTTTCGTTATCCGGCAAAATGAAATCAAACTGATACAGCCTGCTTCGGGCAAGATTTGCAGCACCCACGTCCCGAACGTAGCCGAGCGCATTCATCGCATCCGTTACACGAGTGCGGGTCTTCGCTCTGACACCGGGTCGATCATTAAGCACACGGTCAACCGTGGCGAGACTGACGCCCGCGGTTCTGGCTATATCATGCACGGTGGGTTTCATTCTCACTCCTCGGAGCGGAACATAGGAGTAAAAATGAGGTACGTAAATCAAAAAATGCTTGCTATTCAATTTTCTTTACGTATCAATTGCAGCCGAGGATGAGATTGCACGTCTGAGTGCGATTTTACTGGAGTGATCTTGGTGCATGCCACCGCAGGGAGGATCAACCAGACACTAACTATAGAACCTCTTCGGAGGTTGTTTTGTCGTGCCAGACTCCGGGGGGCGGATTCGTTCGGGGCGAGGACTTGTATCAACCGGCATCAAGCCGGCGGTGATTGGAGGAAACGTGCATGAAACGTCGTAATTTTCTAACGGGTGCGCTTGTTGCAGCGGCTCTCGGACTTGGTGCAATGAATGCTGCGCCTGCTTATGCATCACCTGAAAACCCGGTTATCGGTTTTTCTATCGACGACTTGCGTGTAGAGCGCTGGGCACGTGACCGCGACTATTTTATCGCAGCTGCTGAAAAGCTAGGCGCGAAGGTCAATGTCCAGTCGGCTGACGGCAATGAAGAAAAGCAGGTCAAGCAGGTCGAAAACCTGATTTCACAAGGCGTCGATGCCATTGTGATCGTCCCGATGAATTCGAAGGTTTTTGATGCGGTTGTAGCCGACGCAAAGGCTTCGGGCATCAAAGTTCTTTCCTATGATCGCCTGATCCTGAATGCTGACATTGATGCTTATATTTCTTTTGACAATGAGCGCGTAGGGTTCATGCAGGCAGAAGCCGTTTTGAAGGCAAAGCCGGAAGGTAACTACTATCTGCTCGGCGGTTCGCCGACGGACAACAATGCGAAGCTGCTGCGTGCTGGTCAGGAAAAGGCGCTGAAGGATGCCGTCGATTCCGGTAAGGTCAAGATCGTAGGCTCGCAGTGGGTCAAAGAATGGAGCCCAACCGAAGCGCTCTCCATCATGGAAAATGCCCTGACCGCCGCATCCAATAAGATTGATGCGGTTGTTGCCTCCAATGACGGCACCGCCGGCGGCGCAATTCAGGCGCTCGCCGCACAGGGTCTTGCAGGAAAGACTGCAGTTTCCGGACAGGATAGCGATCTGGCAGCCGTTAAGCGCCTCGTGGACGGCACGCAGACCGTAACGGTTTACAAGCCGCTCAAGCTGATTGCTGAAGAAGCAGCAAAGCTTACTGTGCAGCTGGTTCGCGATGAAAAGCCGGAGTTCAACGGCAAGATCGACAATGGTTCGAAGGAAGTCGATACACTTCTTCTGACACCAACCGCCGTCACCAAAGACAATATCGACGTTTATGTGACTGACGGTTTCTACACCAAGGAGCAGATTGAAGGGAAATAATCCTTCGGGTCTGTGAACCTGTATGCGGGCTGCGAGGCCGGACGTTAGAATTTGAGGTTCTCACGTCCGGCCTCCAAACAATATCTTTTGGTCCGTCTTTGACAGCGTTGTCTGCCAGTGCAAATTTCGGTGCCCGCTTTTAAAGATAAACCGAAGTAAGTTTATTTGGAAATACTGTAAGGTCGTTTCGAATGTCCGACTATCTTTTGGAAATGCAAAACATCGGTAAAGAGTTCAACGGCGTGAAGGCGCTGGATGGCATCTATCTGAAAGTGCGCGCAGGAGAATGTGTCGGGCTATGCGGCGAGAACGGTGCGGGCAAATCCACACTGATGAAAGTTTTGTCTGGTGTTTATCCCTACGGCACTTGGACTGGCGAAATCTTTTGGCAAGGCAAAGAGCTCAAAGCTAGCGGCATTCGTGATACTGAAGCTGCAGGGATTGTGATCATCCATCAAGAACTGATGATGGTGCCGCATCTGTCGGTTGCTGAGAATATTTTTCTTGGTTCAGAGCCCACCACCGGTGGGTTCATTGATTATGATCAGATGAATGCGCGAGCGACTGAACTGCTCGCTCGTCTCAAGATCAACGACATCAACGTTGCCTTGCCAGTTTATCACTACTCTGGAGGCAAGCAGCAGCTCATTGAGATTGCAAAGGCGATCAACAAAAACGCCAAGCTGCTCATCCTGGATGAGCCGACATCGGCACTCACCGCTTCAGAAACACGGGTTTTGCTCGACCTCATCAAAGACTTTAAGGCGCAAGGGATGGCTTGCGTCTACATTTCCCACAAGCTCGATGAGGTGGCGGAAATTTCCGACACAGTGACGGTTATCCGCGATGGCGCGCATATCGCGACACGTCCGATGGCGGAGCTTGCAACAGCTGACATCATTACAATGATGGTTGGGCGCGAGATGAAAAATCTCTTCCCACGTGAAGCTCACGACATCGGCGAGGTGATGTTTGAAGCTCGCAATATCACATGTTGGGATGTTACCAATCCTGACCGCAAGGTGGTGGATGATGTTTCCTTTGCGCTCAGACGTGGGGAGATTCTGGGGATAGCGGGTCTAGTGGGAGCGGGGCGCACAGAGCTGGTATCGAGCCTTTTTGGTGTATGGCCCGGCGCTCATCAGGGTAAAGTCTTTCTGGAAGGCAAAGAAATTAAGATTCGCACGCCACGCGACGCCGTGCGACAGGGCATCTGCATGGTGCCGGAAGATCGCAAGCGCGATGGTATCCTGCCAATTATGCCAGTCGGTCACAACATGACGATTTCGGTGCTCGATCGTTTTTCGCTGCGTGGGCTTATCGACAAAGAATCCGAGTTGGCGACGATTCAGCGCGAGATTTTGCGGCTCAAAGTGAAAACCGCCGATCCTATGCTGGCGATTGCATCGCTGTCAGGCGGCAATCAACAGAAAGCTGTGCTTTCGAAAATGATGCTCCCTGACCCGAAGGTTCTCATCCTGGATGAACCGACACGCGGCGTAGATGTCGGTGCGAAATATGAAATCTACAAGCTGATATTCGCGCTCGCCAAACAGGGTGTTTCGATTTTGATGGTTTCATCAGAAATGCCGGAAGTGCTTGGCATCAGTGACCGAGTTCTCGTCATAGGCGAGGGCAGACTGCGAGGCGATTTCCCGAATGCGAATCTCACCCAGGAGAAGGTCCTTGCCGCTGCAATTGGCAAGCCTGCAACCAACGCGGCCTAATCCGCAGCTAATCTAACTGGTGCATGATATGACTTTGACAGGCAAAAGCCTCAGAAAATTTCTCTCAGAATACAAGATCGTCGCGCTGCTCATTGTCGTTGCGCTGATCTGGGCTTTTTTTGCCATCATGACCTATGACCCAGAAATGGGTCGGTCACAATTTCTGACGGCGCGGAATTTCTCCAATCTGCTGCGTCAGATGGCAATAACTGGCATGTTGGCATCGGCCATGGTGTTTGTAATCGTGGCTGGTGAAATTGATCTTTCGGTGGGCGCGTTACTTGGATTGTTGGGCGGTGTCGCTGCCGTGCTTGATGTCGTCTATGGTTGGCCACTTTGGGCGACAATCAGCACCGTTTTGGTGCTTGGAGTCATTCTTGGAGGCTTTAATGGCTGGCTGACAGCCTATCTCGGGATTCCGTCATTCATTGTGACACTAGGTGGACAGCTGGTATTTCGTGGCATCGTTCTTGGCATCATGGGTGGGGTTACCATTGCGCCCATTTCGCCCGGCTTCAAATATATCGGTCAGGGTTATTTGCCGGGTTGGCTTGGCAATGTCTGTGCCATGGTGTTGTTTACGGTATTAATTCTTATCACGCTGAGAACCCGTGCCAGTAAACGCAAGCATAGTCTTCAAACACTCACCCCGGCGATGGAAACTGCACGACTTGTAGGCACAGGAATCCTTATTCTTGGCTTTATTCTGATCCTCAATAGCTATCAGGGCGTACCGGTCCCGGTTCTGGTGTTGCTGGTTATTCTGGGCGTCTTTACCGTCATTTCACGCCAGACGGTGTTTGGCCGCCACATCTACGCTGTGGGTTCAAATCTCGAAGCGACGCGGTTTTCGGGTGTCAATGTGAACTTCGTCAAAATGGCTGTGTTTGCCTTGATGGGCTTGATGGCGGCGGTCGCAGGACTAACGACTACTGCTCGTCTTGCAGCTGGTACCCCTTCAGCAGGGTTCGGTGGCGAGCTTGATGCCATCGCGTCATGCTTTATCGGGGGAACATCGATGCGCGGCGGGGTCGGATCCGTGATTGGCGCATTGGTTGGTGCCCTCATCATGTCAAGCCTGGATAACGGAATGTCGATGCTCGGCGTTGATACATTCTGGCAGCAGATAATAAAGGGCAGCATCCTGGTGCTGGCGGTCTATCTCGATATCGTATCCTCAGGCACACGTCGCGCCTGATAAGGGGCGGGGGGAGTGTCGCGCAAGACCTCCAGGGGTTTTGCGCGACACGTTGCTAGATTTTCCCGTCACTGCTTGATCGGCCGATGCTCAGCAGCTGGTACATGATTAGAGCTGCAAAAGTGGATGTTCCAATTCCGCCAAGAGCAAAACTACCAATATTGACTGTGAAGTCTCCTGCGCCGAAAATCAGCGCAACACCAACGGTGAATAGATTGCGTGGATCAGCAAAGTTTACCTTGTTGACGACCCAGATGCGCGCCATCGCCGAGGCAATAAGACCGAAAACGGATACTGCAAGTCCAGCGAGCACGGGTGCTGGGATCGTCTGCAGGATAGCACCAAATTTTGGTGACATGCCAAGCGCAATTGCGACCACTGCAGCGATCACAAAGATCAATGTCGAATAGACCTTCGTCATTGCCATGACGCCGATGTTTTCAGCGTAGGTTGTGACGCCGGTGCCGCCGCCGGAGCCTGAAATCATTGTCGCGATGCCATCGCCGAGAAACCCGCGACCGATATAGCGGTCCATGTTCTGGCCAGTGATTGAACCAAGAGCTTTAATATGCCCCAGGTTTTCCGCCACAAGCACGATCGCCACAGGTGCGATCAAAGTGATCGCCGGCCACGTGAAAACAGGGGTAGTGAACGCGGGCAGGCCGAACCATGGCGCAGAACCAACTGCAGCAAAATTAATGCCAGGAACGATGCCTAAGCCGTTGCCGAAAATTAATACTAAGCAGTATCCGAACAGCAAGGCCAGCAAGACAGCCACACGTTTGGTAGCAAGCGCGCCATAGGCAGAAATCATCGCCATGCAAAGCACCGTCAAAAGCGCAATCGTCATATGCGCACCGGTACCTTTAAGCTGGCCTACCGCGACAGGCGCCAAGTTGAGGCCGATTGCAACGCCAATCGCGCCTGTGACGGCTGGAGGCATGAGCTTTTCAACCCAACCCGTACCAACCGCCATGACAATAAGCCCGATCGCGGCATAGATCGCGCCGCAAGCAATGATTCCGCCAAGAGCGAGAGCGATGTTCGGATTAGGGCCGCTACCTGCATAGCCGGTAACTGCGATTACAACTGCGATAAAGGCAAAGGACGAGCCAAGATAACTCGGCACGCGCCCTCCAGTCATAAAGAAGAAGAGAAGCGTTCCAATGCCAGAAAAGAATACCGCAACATTTGGGTCAAAGCCCATAAGCAGGGGCGCGACAATGGTGGAGCCGGACATTGCCAGTAAGTGCTGAATGCCCATTGGAACTGCGGCAGCAGCTGGAAGCCGTTCGTCAGGTAAAACGGTCGTGTTGTTGGTTAAACGCCAATTCGGGAAGTAGGACATAGACCCCTCTTAATCAAATTAATCCAGAGGGGCTTATCCGCAATCTGACGCGACTTCCAGCTTTTACGGAGCCAACAATGACCTAATACGTCATTTTGGGCTTCCTGAAACATCACCAAGGTTTGCGAGGGAATTGTCATCAAAGCCAAAATTAAGCCGTGCCGGCTCCATCCGATCAGGCCCTCATGAAAGAGAACTTTCGCATGACTGTAACCTCGAGCGTTGCAACCCTTGGCAGTTTCCGGAATGGCGAAAAGCGCCATTCCGGGTGGCGCATTAAAGGAGCGTGATAGCCGCTATCCCATGATCCGACTTTTTCGCCAATAAGCCCTCGGTCAGCGCCCTGCGATGCTCGGCGAGATAGATGTAATGGAACGCATCTGCTCTTCCACCGATCAAACAAATATCCTGGCGGGTCCAATGCCAGTCTATAGCAGCGAGCTTATTCTCGAACTCTGACGAAGCTGTTGCTGACCAAAAACTTGCAATCCCTGATGGTGAGAGCGCGCGCTCTATGACCGTTAGACCGCAGTCGCTGTAGATCGCTTCATTTTCGTGCCTGACCAAAAAATCCGGCCCGTTATCGGTATCCATGAGGATTAGATCGAATGTTGATGGATGTTGATGTAATCTGTCCATCACATCGACCACACATAAATTAACCCTCGGGTCTTCGAGAGGAAAGCCTGCTAGGTGACCAATATATGTCCGGTTCCAATCAACGATTTCTGGTACGAATTCGCAAACGGTAATCTCAGTATCATCGGGCAGGTTGTCAAGAGCGGCTCTGAGCGTAAAACCCATTCCAAGCCCCCCGATCAACACGCTCTTTGGCGAGCCTCCGAACAGTCTTAGCGAGCGCTCGGCAAGGATGGTTTCCGATTGGAAATTAATGTTCGACATCAGCTCGAGCCCATTATACCGGATTTCATAGATGTCGTCTCTTTGACGCAATATTATTTCGTCGCCAGCAATATTGCCGGCGCGCGCCAGTTCGGTCCAGATAGCCATAATAAATCCCAAACGTGAGCACTACTGGTCGCCCAGCAGGACTTTTCGCATTTTGTGTGAAAAGGATTGGGGTCGCTGCAGGATTAGACGCGCAGCAACCCTATGGCATCTTCTGATCGAGCATCCATCATCAGGGGGAATGCTGACTGATCATTCGAGATATCGAGCAAAAGCAGCATATTTCGAAATCCTGTCGTCATACCTCTAACTGAATCCTTCAAGACAATGGAAGGGCAAGAACCTATCTCTAGGAAATGGTGTCCGACTTTGCAAGTTAGCAGTGCCATCACAGTTGTGTCGGGCACAATGCAGCCGAATTGTCGGAGTGAAAGCCGCTCATCAACATCGAC
Organism: Brucella sp. NBRC 12950; assembly: GCF_030268145.1. NCBI lineage: Bacteria > Pseudomonadati > Pseudomonadota > Alphaproteobacteria > Hyphomicrobiales > Brucellaceae > Brucella > Brucella sp. NBRC 12950. The sequence goes on along the minus strand of NZ_BSQC01000011.1, from coordinate 88,817 downwards.
CTGGCGAGAGATATTTTTGCCAAGTCCGAAATTTAGTGGCGCGGAGGCCAAGCAGCCATACCATTGAGATTCAATCATCTTGGCAATGCTTAAGCGTTTCATTTAGCGGCGGCGGGCCACCCTCTCCAGGGATTAAACTGGGCTTTACCCGGCAACTGTTCGGTGGAATTTTTATTTCGTCTTCTTGCCCTGATCGTAATGCCACTTGATGGCAAAGAACATGCCAGTTCCCAATACGAGAACCTTGAACGTAACAAAGACTACAATAAACCAATCCATAATCTGTACATTCCCAAGCTGTTATGTCCTGCGAGGCTCTTATAGCAAAATGGCTTATTAAACAGCTTCAATTTTTGTTGAAACGATCAGCGAACCGGACCTCGGCAGCTGCTTCCCTCAATTTCCCTGCCGCTAATGTTAAATTTGGATAAAGACACCCCATAGATAGCGACTGGAGCGCGACGGCGACTTCAGAATTTTCGAAATACAGACAGCGAAGCCTCAAGCGCTTCTTTCTATCCGCGGAGGTGGCTATTTTGTGGGGCTGGAGAATTAAAGCCATCGCCGCAAACCTGGCCTGGACGAAAATAAGAGTGTTCCATGATGTCTCTTTTATCTTCGTCATCTAACAACGGCTGTCCTGTGGTCTAAAAATGACCTGGAGTGGTAACGGGGGACGTCTTGGATTCAGGCGCTTATTAAGCGAGATTGTCTCGCTGCAGCCTGGCTGCTTTCAGCCGTTGAGTTTTCGTATCTAAGGCTAGCTTTTCATTCTCAAGTATTGATTTTGCGCGACTATCTTTGTCTGCCCTCCTGATTTCGGCCTGCGATAAAGACGATTTGAAAAGAGCTTCGCTTGTCGGGTACTGATCCTCATTAGACATAACTATACTCCAACGGATGTGTTGAGTTGGGGACTAACGTGAGTGATTGGACACTGCGCAAATATAAAAAAGGTCGGTGAGCGCCGACCTTCTTAAATGCCAAATGCCTGTGTCAGTGTTTAGGGAGACGAGACAAAATCCAGATAGCAATAAAGCTTATAGTGCCTGAAGATTATCAGCAGCCTGCTTGCCAGAGCGTCTGTCTGCCACTAAGTCGAAGCTGACCTTCTGGCCCTCATTCAAGCCGTGAAGACCCGCACGTTCTACTGCCGAGATGTGTACGAAAACGTCCGGCGAACCATCATCTGGCTGAATAAAACCGAATCCTTTTGTACCATTAAAGAATTTTACTGTACCATTTGCCATAACGAATTCCTTTCAATTCGATCAAGCCAAAAAAAAGCGAATAGAACTTCGCGGCTGTTTTTACGATATTGAAAGAAAAAGCCTTCAATTACTTATGAGAGGCAGTCGATAACAAAGTCGATTTCCCCTTGTAGCCTGAATAATATGGCAACTCAATGCCAAATTATTCAGGCTAAGATAAGAATTTGTGATGTCCGAGAAGGGCCCGCGGTTGTTTGAACGAAGGCTAAGCGATATTTCACGAGATACTTTTCAATGTGCGGGGTAAAAAATTAATGATTACGATGCCCTAAGAACTCATATCTAATTTTTTGTAGCACGTATCCGACTTCTAACCCAGGCGAAGGCACCCGGATTCGAAGCCGGAATAGCGGAGTTAGGATATTCGCCTCAGCACTGAAATCATTAGATAATTAGATGCGTTTCACGTCGATTGAGAACAGAGCTTTTTCAGCGTCGGGCAGTTCGCCTTCTGCATACAATGATAGGGATAAATTGCCGTAGGTGTCGAACCTCACCTGAACGGAAGTATGCCTCAGCCGATTAGACGCATACCATTGCCGGATAGCGTGGAAGCCTGAATATCTCGGCCGAAAACTGGCAGGTAGCGTCTTTTTGCCAGTAGAAACGGTCACTCCAGCCGCTATTTCTGCAACCAATCGCCGGCGCTTCACTATGTTCTGGTGATTGTCGATATTTTCGGGAAGGTCGGCGAACACCAAACCATTTGCTTTCTTTCACCGTAACGGTTGGTGCGCTGACGGATGCTGAGCTTGCCATCAGAAAGATCAGTCGCTCCCCAGCGCCACCTCCGCGCCTCACTCGCACGGATAAAAATCATCGTGCACGTCCGATTTCTCCAATCAGTTTACCCGCCTGTCGCGTGCAGGAAGTCGAAGTAGTATACCTCACTTGTTGTGAGGAACTTATAGGACTTTTATTTTAATACGTATGTGGTTTACTTCATCGCAAAGAAAAGAAGATAGAAATGCATTGTAAAATAGCTTTAATTTTGATCGATTTGGCCGAATCTTCGATGGTTTTCAGCGCGAATGCGAAAACGAAGAAGCTTAATTTGAGATGAGTGCAGACCGCATCGAGAAAGTTTCGAAAACAATAAATCAACTCAGCGGGAATGCGGTGATCAGGTTGGGAGATTCAGAGATTAAAACAGACAGAGAACGGATTTTCTTTAATGCCAATAAAGTAACCGTTTATAAAGACACGGTTGTTGCCTCCGGAAATACATAGTTCAACTGAGGGTCATTTGCGAGGAGACGCCTCGACAGGATGCTGGATGTGTTGCACAGAATTAGCATATCAGAGCGAATACCTCGCATGTTGCTGACAGGCAGCGAAAATAGCCGATGTTGGTTAATTGTGGCGTGAAGACGTCTTGGCAGCCTCACCCGAAAGGGCCCGACTAGCGCAGAAGCCAAAAGGGCAAACCTTGGTTATGGATGCTAAGCGCCTAAAACGTGGGCCCAGCTCCAAAAGCCGGTAAGATGCGTCTCGGTACGTTCCGATCATCTTTGTTTCATGACAAACACTACAGCTATTATTAAGGCGGCAAAAAATGCTGCTTGGCCACTCGCTGAAATTTCGAGGTCCACTATCGAGACCGGCATTGTATCTGAGGGAGTAAGCATTGGACGCACTTTGCGCTAAAAAAATAAGTGTGCTGCTTGCAGCGTACGATACCGATGGCTTCCCACTCAATCTCATTTCTTGAGAATGGAGCATTTTCTGCTCAGTGCGGTTCGTTTAATCAGTTCACACGAATGCCACCGGTCATTTACTGTTCTACTTATGTAATCGCGATTTGCTACCAATCTTGGAACAAGCGCTTTTTTGTAAGATGGGCGCTTAAACGCCTACATCAATTTCGTGTCTGGCAGCTTGAGCTAAGGAAGCAGAACGCGTTAAACCGAGATTCTTTGCGACAGTGTCGATAGCTTTAAGAACGCCATTTTCGAAAATGGCATTCACACATAATAAGTTGCGATCCAATAGAAATTGCCATTTTACCAAAGTTAATTAGTATTAAAGGGTATAAATATGCGCATTTTAACACTCGAAGAAATGAAGATTGTCAGTGGCGGTGGTCGCCTAGATTCTCCAGATTATGGCGGGGCTCGTAACACGGATTTTGGCGCTTCTCGCGGCCCCCAATCTCGCGGCGGAAGAAATAATGACGGCAGAGATGCTGCTATGGATTCTTATCTTGGCAGAGACGTATATGGTGCGAATGCTGTTGGGCTAAATCCCAATGTGGCTCGGGGAGCGATTGGTGGCGCCATTGGTGGCGTTCTTGGTGGGCTGAAAGGCGCTATTGCGGGAGCGATAGGGGGCGCTTATGGTTCATCAGGTGGCGGGTTGACTTCCCCAAGTCCGAGCAATCGTGGGGGAGGAAATTACTCTGGTGGACGGGAAAGAGGCGGCGGTGATAGCGGTGGCCGTGGAGGAGGGCGTTAAAATTCAAGCAGGCAAGCAATGTTGCTTGCCTGTATTTCAGTTTATGAGTGTAACGTATGTCGATTAAATCTATCATATTAAATTTTTGGGTTTTCCCATTAGGGTTATTTATACTTATGTTTTCTGTAGGTAACGGAACTTTTGATATGAATATGGATTTAAAGAATTATTTTTATTCTTCATTATTTACAATTATCATTATTTCTTTTCCAGTAACTATAATTGAATGTCTAAAAAAAATTAAGAAAAATAGGAGTATTTTCAAGCAGGTGCGAGAAGATTCTTAATCTGGGGCACATGGCAAAGCGGTACAGTTGAAGCCAGACGTATCATGGATGCAAAGACAGGGAAAATCCATTGGGTAGTGTTTGACTCTGGCAGACATATCTTCAACGCTACCGACGAGCGAACACTGATGGAGAAGCTGACTAACGAGTTCGGTCCGAAGTTCGGAGGTTCCAAATCTCGTTGGGGCGAAAGATAAAGTAGACCGCAGATGGCAAACATTAGCGAACACTTCTCTCTCTGGGGCTGGAAGGGCTCATCGCTCTGACATTTCAAAGTTCCTGAGAGTGCCGCCTACAAAAGATACTGGGTAACTTTTGTCCTTGGCCTAATCTTGTTCGCTAATGTTTTTCTGGGTTGACTTGACCGTCCACTTCACCCCGTCTGTGAAGCGTTTAGGACATGTTGCCAAGCAAATTCCCAAGGCAGCTGCAGAGTGCCTTAAGGCTACTTTTCAGGATGATAGGTATAGTCTGTGGCGATCTTACCGATCGGGTTAGCCAAACATTGATGGCTTACGCCAACCGAGCCTAACCCATCGATTTAATTGCAACTGATTTCAGCGTTGAGGGGGCAAGGTGTCCAACGGACTTGAAGAGGTTTTTGGATGAGTGCGGGAGATGGAGGAGAATTCCTAATAGATTAGGACACATCTTTACATTGTATGCGTGCGATCGAATGCGGGTATTTATATAAGTTATGGAGATTTTTTATGCGTATTTTGACCGAAGAAGAAATGATTATGGTGTCGGGAAGTGGAGGATTGGATTCCCCCGGTAAGAGCGATGCTAATTACGGTGGGAATCGTAGTAGAACCAGCAGTTCACATAGCTCTTCAGGCGGTAGCGGGAATAGCAACCGTCCATCAAACTCTGGATGGGGGGCTACTGTCGGTGGAACTATTGGAGGGGTGATTGGAGCCAAAGTAGCAGGTGGTTATGGCCCGATTGCCGCAGCGGGAAGAGCCTGGGGTAGTGTTGTAGGCTCAGGCTTGGGCCATCTAACTGAGGGTGGATTCGTGGCCGGAGCCAATAAGGCCATAGATAAAACGTTGCATGATGCCCAGAATGCGGCTGGGCGAGCTGCGGCTACCGGCTCCAGATGGGGAGGGAGAAATTAGCCGCTATGATTTTGGCAATGAACTATATAAATGTTGATTGCCATTTTTCTAAATGACCGTTTCAATCAAAAAGAAGAAGCTTTGCAATATATGAGTAGATATTTAGATTTTATTATTGCAGAAATGTCCATAAATGGCTGGTCAAACCTTTGTTGGTACTTAGCATTGAGCACTATTATTTCTATAATATTTGTTTATATTTGGGGTGGTGGCATCATATTCGGAATATTTTATTTTACTTTGAGCTTAATTCTCGAGTTGATTTGGATTACCTGTAAATATATTATCGATAAGTATGATTAGATTTTTCACGATGGTCGTTAGAATTCTGTGATATTTTCTCAAGTTATATATTTCGTAATCTTAAATTTAATCTGATGCCGTACAGAGCAATATTATTATTTAGATAATTATAATTGGTGTAATTTCTTTTGAGATTCTCACGTCGACTATATTTGACGCGTCGTGAAAACTTATCACTATGAGAATTTTTTATCATTCAATTGTGTGACTTATGAATACCGCTAGAGAAACATCCTATGGCCCTGCGGAATACGTCTCTCTATTCCGAAATGAGGCCATCGTTGCCCGTCGCGTTGCGTGGCTAGGTAACCCTCGTTTAATTCAACCAATTTCGGTTCAGCTAGCCACAGGAGTGGGCATGGTCATTATTGCGCTCATTCTGGTAGTGCTGATGTTCGGCCAATACACCCGCCGCGTGCGCGTCCATGGCGCTGTCGTTCCGAGTGCGGGTGTTTTGCATATCTTTACGCCGCAAACCGGGCGTCTCGTACAAGTACACGCTGCAGAGGCGAACACTGTTAAAGCAGGTGATCCTCTATTTCTGGTGGCTACAGACATCAAGACTGGGCTTGGCGAGACCGAGAGTGTCGTCAAAGACCAGCTTCAAAGCCGTATTGATGAACTTGACGAGGCTATAAGGCAGCGCGCTCTGCTTGATCAGGTTGAAAAGCGTGCCTTGGGAGAACGTGATCGCTCTATTACACAGGAGATCGAGCGTGTTGATGCGCAGATAGCACAAACCGAAACATATATTGCCGTGTTACGGCCCCGTGCCGTCAAATACCGAGAGCTGGTTGACAAGGGCATTACCCTCGAGCGCAGCTACGAAGCTGCTGAGCAAAGCTATATGCAAAACCGCCAGGAGTTCGAAAGTCTGCGCAGACAACGGGTGCAACTTGAAAGTACAGCATCAGATGTCAGGTCCAAGCTCGACGGTTTCGACGCTTCAGCTGCAATCGGGCTTGGTGAGATGCGCCAGCGAATAGCAACGCTCAAAGAGCAACTGGCGCAGTCCGAAGCACGCAGAGCCATTGTAATTGCAGCACCTGCCGACGGTACGATTGCAGCGGTCCTTGCACATTCTGGTCAGCTTGTCGCAGCTGGAACGCCACTGGTGTCGATCTTGCCCACCGGCGAGAAGATGGAAGTGCATCTGCTTGCAGACAGCAAAGCGATTGGCTTTATCCGGGAAGGCGTGCCTGTACTGTTGCGGTACACGGCGTTCCCCTATCAGAAGTTCGGCCAATATGGTGCCCGGGTTTCAAACGTCTCTCGCGTGACATTACGGCAGGGAGAAGCCAATGCGGACGCGCTGGCGGCTCAGCCGCAACCGACACAGGCACAATATCGGATCACTGCCCAGCCAGATCAGCCGAACGTTATGGCATATGGGCAAGCTGAGCCGTTGAGAGCAGGCATGAGCGTCGAAGCCGATCTGCTTCTTGATACCCGTCCGCTATATCAATGGCTGCTTGAACCGATCTACAGTCTGCGAGGCCGCGCCACCACGCAGGCCGACAATAACCCGTCATGATGAGCAGATTGAACTTTTCCCTGTCATTGAAGCGGCAACTACCAGTCATCCTGCAAACCGAAGTCGCGGAATGCGGACTGGCATGTCTGGCGATGACCGCAGGGTACTATGGCCATGAGATTGATCTGAGTAGCTTACGGCGTCGGTTTGCGGTTTCAGTCAAAGGACTCTCGCTCCTCGATATATCTCGCATCGCAAGCGGTTTGTTTATGGCCACCCGCCCGGTGCGCGTCGAGCGTGAGGACCTGTCAAAACTTCAGACACCCTGCATTCTGCATTGGGAACTGCGCCATTATGTGGTGCTGGAAAAGGTAACTGCTAAGGGTGCCTATATTCATGATCCGGCTCGTGGTCGGCGATTGGTCCTGCTTAAAGAGTTGTCAGAATGCTTTACCGGTGTTGCTCTCGAACTCTGGCCCGCAGAAGGTTTTGAGCGCAAGGTTGAGAAAGAACGCATTCGTCTTACAGATATGTTTCGGCGCATCAGCGGATTGAAGCGGGCGCTATTCCAGATATTTGCCTTGTCACTCTGTCTGGAAGCCATTGCGCTGCTTACACCGATTGGATCGCAGATCATCTTCGATGAAGTGATCGTGGCGTCGGATCAAAATCTCCTGACACTGATTACGATTGGCCTTGGTGTACTCACAATCCTGCAACTCATCTTTGGTTTGGCCAGAACATGGGCCGTGCTCATCATGGGGACAAACCTGAACCTGCAATGGACAACCGCGTTGTTCGATCACCTGCTGCGTCTGCCGCTCTCGTATTTTGAGAAGCGACACGTTGGTGATGTGGTCTCGCGTTTCGGATCACTGGCAAGAATTCAGTCAGCACTGACGACGGACATGGTGAGCGCGGTCCTCGATGGCATCATGACCATCGGGGCATTGGTCATGATGGTGCTTTATGGCGGCTGGCTTGCAGTGGTTGCATTAATCACCCTTGTGCTGCATCTGGCCATCCGTGTCGCTGCCTATCATCCATATCGCGCAGCCAATGAGGCAGCGATCATACAGGGGGCAAAAGAAGATTCGCATTTCATCGAAACCATCCGTGGTGTTGCCAGCATTAAAACCATGGACCTGCATGACCGCCGCAGGGGCGCATGGCTCACTTTGCTGATCAACGTGATCAACTCAGATCTCCGGATCAAGAAGCTTGATATGCTCTTCGGTATCATCGGTACGTTCCTTGCAGCCAGCGACGGAATTATCATGCTTATACTCGGCACAAGGTCCGTAATGGATGGGGCCATGACAGTCGGGATGCTCATCGCCTTCCTTGCTTACAAGGATCAGCTTGTAGGGCGTGTGGGGGGGCTAATTGATTTGGCGATCAACCTGAAAATGCTTACCCTTCACACCGAACGCATCGCGGATATTGCTTTGACGTCAACTGAACCTGTCGCAACCCTCTCTGCGCTACCACTGCAAATACCCATTGAGCACTCCTTACCGTTGCGGGTTGAGAACGTGCACTATACCTATGGTGAAGGATTGCCAGAGGTTCTCAGGAATATCAACCTGATGATTGAACCCGGAGAATGCGTGGCCATCACCGGTCCATCTGGGTGCGGTAAAACCACTTTACTGAAAATCATGTCGGGTCTTATTGAACCAAGCGAAGGCAGAGTTCTGCTGGGCGATGTGGACGTCAAAGAGACAGGTCTGGTTGCCTATCGCAGGCACATTGCTACTGTGTTGCAGGACGACCTGTTGTTTGCAGGTACCATCGCAGAAAATATCTCTTGCTTTGATCCACATTCCGACCAGGTATGGATAGAAGAATGCGCTCAAATGGTTGCCATGCGAGATGAAATCATGGCGATGCCTATGCGGTACGACTCGCTGATTGGCGATCTGGGAAGCTCGCTATCCGGTGGTCAGAAACAACGGCTGTTTCTTGCGCGTGCGTTGTATCGCCGCCCTTCGTTCTTATTTCTGGATGAAGCCACAAGCGCTCTGGATGAAGCGAACGAGCGCCGCATAAACGCGGCGGTTTCAGCCTTAAAGATCAGCCGTGTTCTTGTCGCACATCGACCATCGACTATCGCTCAGGCGTCGCGGCGAATAGATTTGAGTTAGTCATACCCAGCAATGCAAGTGATCTGCCGATGCTGGCGGGATTACGAAAAGTTGCACCGCCAACGGCAGAGATTCATGCGCTCGTCATTCAAAATGACGTAGATAACATGGCCTTCAGGAGCCGGGTGAAATCCATGAAAAAAGCTAGATAGCTGCTAAGGTTTACGTTTCAACCTATCGGTGACAGCTCCGAACAGCGCATCGCTGCTCCACATCCCACACACACCGAGGACGAATGCTGCAGCGTGAAGGCCAACATCTGAACGATCGTCTGGAGGTAATGGAAAGTTAATTGCCCGAAGGTAGTGGATGTTCGAGCCGGTGATGTATTCCGCAGCTAATGCACCGCATATCGGTGATGCGATTGTTTCATGTAAAAATTGACTTGTTTCGCGACAGCGCTCGAAGAATACCGCCAGCGAAACCCGCCACTAACACCGAAATTTTCAAACCATATTCATTGAATGGGTCGTTCTTAGCATGTTCCAGCCCAGCTATAGAGGTGTCCCGCTCTCGTCATTACTTCCCCCAAATGTCTTTGTAGTATGGCCGCCCATGTACAGCGCGGAACCGACACGACTTGCACTCGCAGGATGTACGGAAGCGGAGATAGCTACAATCACTGGTCACAGCCTCCGTGATGTCCGCTCGATCTTCAACGCACACTATCTAAATCGCGATCCAAAGCTCGGTGAATCAGTGATCAGAAAGCTTGAGCCAATGAACAACTCTGTAAACTAAGGTGTAAACCGAGCTAAAGCGGTACAGTTTCGAAATAAGGATTGTGTAATAGAATAAATTGGCTGGGGAACCTGGATTCGAACCAGGACTAACGGAGTCAGAGTCCGTGGGTCTACCGTTAACCTATTCCCCAGCAGGGTCACGTATCAGCTAGTTTCTGAAGCGCGATCACGAAGGAAGTGAGTTACTTCGTTCGTCGGTGGCCACCATCTAGCGAACTCAAACGATGAGCGCAAGCCCTTCTTTTAAAAAAATGTGGCAAATTCATTGATTTCTTAGCAGTGCTCAAAAAGCTGAGGGATTTCATCGCAGAAAGCAAAGTGCGGATAAAAAAAGCCCGGCAGCAGAGGTGCGGCCGGGCAAAGGGCAGGCTGGCCGAGAGGGGACCCGGCATGTGAAGGTGGCGCCTGCCAGATGTTCATTCAACAAATATTGCGAGCGGCCTCCACGCGTGAGCGTGCATCTGCGAGCGCCGCAAGAACGGACGTCGGATCTTGTGGGTTGCGCTGACTGATCGCTGTATAGAGGTCACCACTGTGAAGCCCGATATCCTTCAGGAGGTAATGATCGAGTTCATTGAGGTGGAGCACGTGACGCCGGTTTCGGAATAGCGTCCAGCGACGCAGAACCGACGTAAACACTGATTTTACCACTTGCTTGAGTACGGAAGTCGGCGCACTCGTGGCTGGTAAATGTGTCATGTTGGTCTTGCTGATCGCTGTCATTGCCGCTCTCCTTCAAGCGTGCTTGGTCAAACTGTTAACGTCGTCAGGTCATTCGCTTTCGCGTCTCCATTTTCTACGACGTTGGCTTTATCCAATAATGGAATTGATTGTTCCAACGAATGTTTTTAATGTAACAGTTCAAAAATAGTGATGGATGGGTTTGATGAGCGCGCCTTTGGATCTCGACCAGTTGCAGACCTTCATTGCCATTGCGGACTTGGGTAGTTTCACCAGAGCAGCTGATGCGGTTTTTAAAACACAATCAGCCGTTTCCATGCAGATGCGCCGGCTAGAAGAGCGCATCGGTAAGCCCCTTTTCGAACGCGATGGACGGGTCAATCGTCTGACCGAGGATGGCGAAAGGCTGCTGCTTTATGCGCGGCGCTTGCTGCTGCTAAATGGCGAAACCATCTCAGCTTTCGATGATACGCAACTTGAAGGACATGTGCGCATTGGCACACCTGACGACTATGCGGATCGTTTCTTGCCCGAAATCATGGCGCGTTTCGCGCGGTCTAACCCGCGTGTGGAACTTTCCGTGGTTTGCGAGCCGACTGTTAATCTTGACGAAATGATCCGCCGTGGAACGCTGGACATCGCTCTTGTCACGCAATGTGATGATAAGCGGCGTTCAGAAGTCGTCCGCACCGAGCCACTTTTGTGGGTAGCTTCTGCTAGTCATGCGGTTCACGAAGAGGCCGTGTTGCCGCTCGCTGTCGGTCGTCCGACCTGCATCTGGCGACACGCGGCAATGAATGTCCTTGATCAGGCTGAGCGCGATTATAGGATTATTATTACTAGCTGGTCTGCAACGGTACTCGCAGCTGCGGTTTTGTCGGGACTTGCGGTCTCTGTGTTACCTGAATGCGCTCTGCGACCCGGGATGCGTGTTTTGGGCGAAGCGGACGGCTTTGGTACATTGCCGGAGTTTGGCATCGGGATCATGCGTGGGCATACCAAGCAGAATGCAATTGTTGACGCGCTGGCGCAGCATATTATTGAAAGTCTTGATAATATCTCATCGCCAGCGCCGGCAGCTCTTGCATCAGCTGAAATCGCAGCTTTCCCGTCTGTTCGGACACGCCGTGTGCGAAGTAATGAATTGTTACCGGGTTGGTGATGGTGCAAAAGATACAGGGTGACGTCTTGACCGGTTGACCGGGCAAGAGCGCTGAGTACCTATGATGGGATGAGCATGGGTTCAGATTCTATACTAAGCGGTAGCGCATCAAATGTTGCGGAATATAGCGTATCCGAGATCTCCGGCGCATTAAAGCGCACGGTCGAGGACACGTTTTCGCATGTGCGGGTGCGCGGTGAGATTTCGGGGTATCGTGGACCGCATTCGTCTGGGCATGCCTATTTTGCATTAAAAGACGACCGATCGCGGCTTGAGGCCGTGATCTGGCGGGGGTCGATGGGGCGTCTGCGCTTCCGTCCTGAAGAGGGGATGGAAGTCATTGCCACTGGCAAGCTGACGACGTATCCGGGTTCTTCCAAATATCAGATCGTCATCGAACAGATGGAACCTGCGGGCGCGGGCGCGCTGATGGCGCTGCTTGAAGAACGCAAGCGCAAGCTGGCAGCAGAGGGCCTATTCGATCCGGCGATTAAACAGCTGCTTCCTTTCATGCCAAGGGTGATCGGTGTCGTCACCTCGCCAACAGGCGCCGTGATCCGCGATATTATTCACCGTATTTCGGATCGGTATCCGCTGCATGTGATTGTCTGGCCGGTGCGTGTACAAGGTGAGACGAGCGGTGCGGAAGTGGCCGCAGCGGTGGATGGCTTCAACGCTTTAGCTCAAGGCGGTACGATCACCCGTCCTGATGTGGTAATTGTGGCTCGCGGTGGTGGCAGTCTTGAAGACCTTTGGGGGTTCAACGATGAGATTGTCGTTCGCGCGGTAGCGGCTTCGCATATTCCCGTTATTTCGGCTGTGGGCCATGAGACGGATTGGACCTTGATCGATCTGGCTGCCGATGTTCGTGCACCGACGCCGACCGGCGCTGCCGAGATGGCCGTACCCGTCAAAGCTGATCTGATTGCCACCGTTGCGACGCAATCTGCCCGCTTAGCGTCTGCTATGTCCCGGTTTGTTGACTTGAAGCGCCAGGCACATCGCGCAGCAAGCCGAGCGCTGCCCTCTTCTGATCAGCTGTTAGCATTGCCACGGCGCCGTTTTGATGAAGCCGCCTCGCGGCTCACGCGAGCGCTTTTTGTGAATACACAAAAGAAGCGCGTTCATTTTGATGGCCGCGCACGTCAGTTGTCGCCGCGTCTGCTGCAACGTGGTTTCGACGAACAAAAACGCCATATGAAGCTGATCGGACAGCGTTTGCCGCGCGCGCTTGAAGCATTTTTGCGCGAGCGCCGGACATTGCTTGCCAGACGCTCCGACAGGTTGGCACCTGAGCCGATACTCAGGCGTACGGTGGTTGCGAAAAGCGCAATCGAACAACTGGATCGCCGTCGCGACCAGGCGATCAAAATCTTACTTGATCGCGCAAAAAGACGCGGGCAGGAACTGGAGCGTCTGATGCGGACGCTTTCTTATGAAAGCGTTCTTGATCGCGGTTTTGCAGTTGTTTTTGATGCGGATGGCAAGCCCGTCAAACTGGCTCAAAGCGTTTCTGAAGGTGACGCTTTATCGATCCGGTTCCGGGATGGAGATGTTTCGGCTACTGTGGGAAATGGCCTTGATATACCGTCGCCGAAGGGTGGGCTGCGCAAGGCTTCATCAGGCACCGGCGGGCAAGGATCGCTATTTTAGCAACACTTGCCCGTTCATCGGGTCATAAATGTTCACGACAGCGCCTAGGTTGCCGATTAGGTTTTTTCCTTAAGGCTGACTTAAGTTTGGTCTCTTCTTTCTGTTCGCACATTCGTTGACATGCGTTCTCAACTGGAAGGCATGTGGCTTCAAGTCGTGCAAATGAAAGAGTTTTTCGATGTCGCGTAAATTTTCGGCAGGCAGTGATATGGCGTTATTGCCCAAAGCGGTCACGAGCCGGAGGGCATTTCTGATCGGAGCGAGTGCGGTTGCACTTTCGGGTTGCGTTTCGGCCACGCAGCAGGCCGCACCTGCCAAAGTTGCTGCTACGCCTGCGCCGGTGCGCGCCGTGCCGCCAATGTATGAGGCAATGCCCTATGAACAGTTCCCACTCCCTGCGGTGAATGTTGCCAAGGTTGATCCGAAATTCTGGCGCCAGGAAGTCGATTATCCAACCAGTGAGAAGGTTGGCACGGTCATTGTCGATACGCCTAACAAATATCTCTATCATGTCCGTGGCAATGGCCGCGCTATGCGCTACGGCATTGGGGTGGGGCGTGATGGGTTTTCTTGGGCGGGGCGAGCGATCATTGCGTATAAACGTCAGTGGCCACGCTGGACGCCGCCGGACGAAATGGTTGCGCGCCAGCCCGCGCTTCAACCTTACAGCATCGCCAATGGCGGTATGCCGCCAGGTTTGAAAAACCCGCTCGGTGCTCGTGCGCTGTACATTCACAAAGATGGTCGCGACACAATTTATCGACTTCACGGTTCGTCCGAGGAATGGAGCATAGGCAAAGCGGTGTCCTCCGGTTGTATCCGGCTGCTCAATCAAGATGTCATTGATCTTTACAACAATGTGAGAGACGGAAGCACAATTGTTGTCATTCCTGATCCGACGAAGGGAACACAGGTTTCGGCATAATGAAGCAAAGGCGCGGGTTTCCGCGCCTTCTTTATGGAGCAAGGTTAAATGCCTGTTTCCTTGCAGATCACCACACGCCATCCGTCCGGATCTTCATAGGTGAAGCTGCGGTTGAGCCAGTATGGGTTTTCTGGCTGCACAGGCGCATACCCTCTGTCCTGCATTCGTTTGTTCAAATGCGCATAGGCCGTCTCATCGGTTACATAGATCACCAGAAGATTATCTTGCGACGGCGCTTGGCAAGAACCTTGCACTTCATGTTGTGTGAATTCCAGATGGGCACTCTTTCCCGGTAGGCCGAACATAATGCCATCATATCCGGCGTGGGCTGCAAAGGCACCAAGCTGCGGCAGCCCAAGACCATCACGATAGAAAGCGACGACGTCATTGAGTTTATCCGTTGGCCGGGCAACGCGTATTTGAACGGGGACAGCGCCTTCACCAAGGGTGAGTGACTGTTTGGTTGATTGCGAATTCATTTTGCGTTCCTTCGGTTTAGTTCTGTCCGGATGCGGCCAGTGCCTGCATTCCGCGCCATAGCGATGGGCCCTGCATGACGATGACGCCAATGGCGACCAGCAGCACGCCGATTATGCGAGAAGGCGTTATTTCTCTTGATACAAATCCCATGATGCCGAAATAATCGATCAGCACAGAGGCGATGAGTTGCCCGGCGATAACCGCAGTCATGAAACCGGCGGCGCCAAGCTTTGGTGCAAGCACAATGGCGGCGGTGATATAGAGCACGCCCGCAATGCCGCCGATCCATATCCATTTCGGCTGTGCCGAAAGGCCGGTGAAAGTGGGTAGGGACACTTTCATGGCGAGCAGAACCGGCAAGACGCAGATTATGCTGACAATCAGCGAAATGATCGTTGCCCAAAGTGGATGGCCGAGCGCTCGGCCCAGTGCTGCATTCGCACCGGCTTGAAATGGCACCACCGCACCGGCGATAAGCGCAGCAACAAGAAATGTAATTGATCCCTGAGCCTGCATGGAAAATCCTTTCGTCTATTCCTTTAGCTCTGATCTAGTTATACGCTTATTGAATGTAAAATTCGAAATATTGAGATAGCTATGCATCAGATGAATAATCTAAGAAATGTTGACTTGAATTTGCTGGTCATTCTGGATGTGCTTTTAACGGAGCGGCACGTTTCCCGTGCTGCGATACGGCTCAATATGAGCCAGCCTGCAGTCAGCCATGCATTGGCGCGTCTGCGTGATCTGCTTGATGATCCATTGCTCGTCCGGGAAGGCGCAGGGCTGGTACCAACCCTTAAGGCCATGGAAATTGCAAAACCACTGACAGAGGTTCTGACAGGTGTTCGTGCGGTACTTGGGCCACAGGGATTTGACCCGGCAACGACACAGTATCGCTTTCATCTTTCGATGTCGGATTATGGCGGCACTATCTTGCTGCCAGGGTTGGTGCGCGCGTTGCGGCAGGATGCACCGGGGATTGATCTTGCTGTCAGTCAATTCAGTCGGGAAGGCATGGTCGCTCGAATTTTGGATGGCGAAATTGATCTGGGCTTTGGTGTCTTCCCTCATCTGCCAGCCCAGATTAGAGCGGATATCATCATGCAGGACGAGTATGTCTGCCTGCTGGATCGCCGAAGCCTTGAAGGGCGAACATTTGATGCTGATGCCTATTTCGCCCGCCCTCATGCGCTGGTGGCGGTGCGTGGCGATGCGACAACAGAAATCGATGAAAGCTTGAGGCTTGCAGGACATACACGCCACATTGCCGTGGTAGTTCCGCATTGGGGTGTGGCACCACAGCTGATTGCAGGCACGGACCTCATTTTGACCATTGCGCGCGGCGGGCTTAAGAATCTGCCGCCGGATGATAATCTGGTGGTCCTGCCTGCGCCCGTAGCTTTGCCATCGATACCTTTTGTGCAGGTATGGCATAAGCGCCGGGAAAGTGACCCGGCGCATCGCTGGTTACGGTCGAAGTTCAGCTCGACCGATTTTAAAGCTTAGTAGGCGTATTCGAGGAAGATCGGTTCGACTGAACCTGCCCAAACACTGTTATAGGCTTTGAGCATACGTTCGGCATCGGTGGTGCCAGCCGCCACGATTTCTTCGAGCGGCGCTAAGAAATGGGTTTCGTCAAAGCCATCGCCGTTGAGCTGCTTGCGGTTGAGAAGGCCAAGACGGGAAATTTCCAGCGTCTTGCGTGCAATTTGTGCGACTGGCTTGCCACGGAACGAGGCATTCAGGGCTTTTGCAGGCACATCGTTGCGCAGCGCCAGAACCTCTTCATAGGTCCAGTCCTTTGTCAGATCTTCGGCGGCACTGAGCGCTTCGTCATCATAAAGCAGGCCAACCCAGTAAGCGGGCAGAGCGCAAATGCGACGCCAAGGACCGCCATCGGCGCCACGCATTTCAAGGAAACGCTTGAGGCGGACCTCAGGGAACAGGGTTGATAAATGGTTGGTCCAATCCCCCATATTCGGGACGGGATCGCTGACTTCACCCTTTAATGCGCCATTCATGAACTGGCGGAAAGTAACGTGTGTGCAGTCGTGATAACGACCGTCGCGCAGGATGAAATACATCGGCACATCAAGTGCCCATTCCACATAATCAATGAAGCCGAAGTTTTCCGAGAAAACGAAAGGCAAAACGCCCGAGCGTTGGTTGTCGGTGTCGCGCCAGATATTGGAACGCCAGGACAGAAGATTGTTCGGCTTGCCTTCGGTGAAAGGCGAACTCGAAAAGAGCGCCGTGGCAATTGACTGGAGCTTCATTGAAACCTGCATCTTGCGACGCATGTCAGTTTCCGAACTAAAGTCGAGGTTCACCTGAACCGTCGATGTGCGGTACATCATGTCGAGGCCTTCATGCCCGACTTTCGGCATGTAGTTACTCATGATTTTATAGCGCGATTTCGGCATGACCGGCGTTTCGGCAAGTGTCCACTTTGGGCTACCGCCAAGGCCTAGAAACCGAATGCCTAGCGGTTCGGCAATTTCGCGAACCTGCGAAAGATGTGCATTCACTTCGCGACACGTTTGATGGATCGAAGATAGTGGCGCACCGGACAGTTCGAACTGGCCACCTGGCTCAAGAGAAATTGCGCCTTGCCCGGTTGGTTCAACAAGGCCGATAATATTGCCCTCATCGATGATCGGCTCCCAGCCAAGCTTGGCCTTCATACCTTCAAGGATGGCTTTGATCCCGTGCGAACCTTCATAAGGAACGGGGCTGTTATCTGCAACGTAGAACGGAAATTTCTCGTGTTCGGTGCCGATGCGCCATGCATCTTTGGGTTTGCTACCTTCCGCAAGATAGGCTGCGAGTTCTTCAACACCGGTCAGTGCTGTTTCATCGGTCGTGTCGCGCGCCATGCATATCGTCCCTAGTCGAATTTGTCTTTGTCAGCGTGATTGGACAAATTTGTCAAATCACGCAAGTCAATTTCATTGATGATTGGATTTTCTTAAAATCATGCTGATGATTTCCAGTCGCCCAGTATTGCTTGAACAAGGGTGAGTGCTGACACAGCAGCTGTATCAGCACGCAAGATGCGCGGCCCGAGGGGTATCGCAGTTACAAAAGGCAGGCTGCGCAGCTGTTGGCGCTCAGCTTCAGAAAATCCACCTTCCGGTCCGATTAAAACAGCATAAGCGCCAGGTTTAAGGCCGCCTAGAATAGTCAGCGGATCATCTGTTTCGTGGCCTTCGTCGCAAAAAATAAGATATCGCGATGGATCCCACTGGTCGAGAAAGCGGTCAAAACGGACAGCGTCGCGGCATTCGGGGATTGTGAGTACACCGCATTGTTCAGCAGCTTCAATGGCATTGGCCTTTATGCGGTCTGTTCCAAGCTTTTGTACCTGCGTGTGCTGTGTAATCACCGGTTGTAAAACGCCAGCGCCCATTTCCACGGCTTTTTGCACCATATAATCAAGCCGCCCCTGTTTTAACGGTGCAAAGCAGTAGATTAAACTGGGCGGGGCTGGCTGCACACGCGTCTGCTCGATCGTGTCAAGAAAGAGCCGTTTCTTACCTTCCGCGCGCAGGCTGACCTTCCACTCGCCGTCACGTCCGTTGAAGGCAAGTATCTGATCATTGTCCTTCAACCGCAGCACGTGAGTTAGATAGTGGGCGGCCTGCGTCGGCGCTTCGACGCTTACGCCGTTGCCAAGGCCATTTTCGATGTAAATTCGTTGCATTTTGTAATTTGCGCGCATGTCTGCATGGATGGCAGAGGCACCGTGTAATGGTCAAGCGTTTTGGTTGCATTGGATAAATCCCCTTATGCAAGCACACGTTTTTTTGATGGGATGAAGATACTGGTTGCAATGAATTAGATTGTATCCATATAGATATGAAGCTATCTATTTAAATGGAATTTATCCGATGAAACAGACTTGGGTCGAATTTGCACCGCTGCTCTCCGCCAACGCGCGAGGGTGGCGTAAGGCTTTTGATGCGGCAATGGCGGAGCACAATCTTTCTGATGCTAAGGCCATTCCGCTAATGACGCTTTTACGACATGGCGACTGCATTCCGCAGGGTGTGCTTGCGGAAAGAGTTGGCATTGAAGGTGCAACGATTGTCCGCGTGGTGGACGAGTTGGAGAGGGATAATCTAATCCGCCGTGTCGCCGATGATAGCGACCGCCGGGTGAAGCTCATTCAGCTCACGACCGAGGGGCGAGCGCTTGCGACAAAAGTCGACAAGACGGCTGCTCAGCTTCGCGCTCAGTTTTTAAGCGATCTCGATCCGGAAAGTGTCGACATAGCAATCGATGTGCTGCGCCGTCTCAGCGAAAAATTCCAGAACCAGTCTTCTTAATAAGGAAGGCTTTGCAGGAACTCTGATTGATATTTGTAACTTGTAACACCAATGATGAAGCCCTTTGAAACATTGCCGCGCTTTTGGGACGTGGTCTTCTCGCTGAAGACATTTGCGGCAGCAATGCTTGCGTTGTGGATCGCCCTGATCGCAAACCTGCCCAATCCATATTGGTCGGTTGCGGCTGTCTATATTGTGGCGCACCCGCTTTCGGGTGCGACGACTTCCAAAGGCTTTTATCGGCTCATTGGCACGATCATTGGTGGCGCTGTGACGATTTTATTTGTCCCACATCTGGTCAACTCGCCTGAGATTTTGACATTGGCCATCGGTCTTTGGATGGGGCTTTGTCTGGCGATCAGCCTCCTTGATGGGACGCCGCGCAGTTATCTATTCATGCTGGCTGGCTACACCGTGGCTATTGCGAGCTTTGCCGTGGTTTCCGTTCCTGAAACCACGTTTGATTATGCGGTGGGCCGCGTCGAAGAAATTGCAATCGGAATCATCTGTGCAGCGGTGGTCAACCGATTGATATTCCCACGCCATAGTGGGCCGGTCCTTATGGCTCGTATCGACAGTTGGTTGCGCGATGGTTCCAAGCTCGCACTTGAGACATTGCGCGGAGAGGGCGATAGCCCGGAATTTCGCCGCGACCGCCAACGGCTTGCAGCTGACGCGCTTGAACTGCGCAATCTCACGACGCATGTGGCTTATGATACGTCATCGATCCGCAATGTTGGAACACTCCTGCATGTTCTTCAGCAGCGTATGGTCGCTGTTTTGCCGATCATCTCGAGCCTGCATGATGTCTTGGTACTCAAGCCAGGTGAAGGCCAAAAGCCGTGGCATCCGGCGGTGCAGAAATTGCTGGATGAAGCCTGCGATTGGATTGACAGCGGAGAGAGCCTCACGGAGCAGCGTCGTGCAGTTTTGCTGAGCTATATTGATGAGATTGACCGGTTTGGCAAAGACGCGCAAACTTGGGGCGAACTACTGCCATTCAATGTTGCAGCCCGCGTGAGAGATCTGGTGCAAATCTGGAGCGACTGTATTACGCTGCGTCAGGACATCGTTTCCGGTTCTCGTCATTCGCTTCGGTGGCGTCGCTACGACGCTCATCTCACAGCCCGCCCGCAGCACAGAGATTACGGCATGGCCATTCTTTCGGGCTTTGGCGCTCTGGTGTCGACCTGTGTTGCAACCGCATTCTGGGTCGCCACCGGTTGGTCGCAAGGCAGTGCGGCTGCGATGATGGCTGGTATCTTCTGCTGTATCTTTGCAGCGATGGATGATCCGGTTCCAGTTATGCGCAAATTTGGGTGGTTGCTCCTTATTGTTATTGTTGCAGCCTTCGTCTTTGAGTTTGCACTGCTGCCGTTGGTTGATGGGTTCTTCCCGCTAATGCTGGTACTGGGCTTGTTTCTTGTCCCGGCAGGGCTGCTTCTGGCAATCCCATCGCAATTCCTCCTTGGTATGGTGCTGTGCGTAAACTTGCCAAATATGCTGATGCTGCAAGGCCATCTCACGCATGATTTTGTAAGCTTTGCCAATGCCAATCTTGCGACTGTGCTGGGGATTGTGATTGCAGCAGTGGTCACCTCGATCGTTCGTTCGGTGGGCGCAGAATGGACAGTGCAACGATTGGTCAAAGCAGGCTGGAATGATCTTGCTTTGGCCACAGAGCGACAGCCCGGCCGTCATCGCCGACAGCGTATGAACCGCTTGCTGCTTAGGATGATTGATCGCATTGGTATGATGACGCCGCGACTGGCTCTGATCCCGTCAGCGGATATCGCCAAGGTCGATCTGCTGCGTGATCTGCGCAACGGCATGAATACGATCGATCTTCAGCAATATCGGGCGAAGCTGCCTGAGCCTTGTCGTGAAGCGGTTGATAGGGTGCTCGACGGCATCGGTGCTCACTATCGCGCGCTTCTGCGCAACAAGAAGGCTGAAACGCGTATCGAAATTGACGAGCGACTCCTTTCGGCAATCGATAGCGCTATTGCGGTGATCATCGATCATGGGTCGCCAGCGGTCGCCAAAAGACCACGTCTGGCGCTGGTCGCTCTGCGCTTCAACCTCTTCCCGAAGGCGCCGCCTTTCCAGTTGCCACCACAGCCGCAACTGGAACTGCCGCAGGCCGCCTGAAACACGTTCAGAGAATGGAAATTTAGGCTCATGAGACCGGAATTCGACATCTATGGGATCTATCTGCCGAGCCTCGCGGTTCTGGCGTTGGGCGCTTATTTCGCAAATTCGCTGATGCAGCGATTGCTCGCACGCGCCCGTTTTTACCGTTTTGTGTGGCACAGGCCTCTTTTTGATGCCGCCATGTACTTCTGCATTCTTGGCGCAAGCGCCGTCATCTTAAATGGAATACCACTATGAAGAAGCTTTTCGCACATTCGGGCCGGGTCTTCCTAACTCTCGTCATGGTCACAATGGCAGGGCTTCTCGGCTGGCACCTCTGGGATTATTACATGAACGCCCCGTGGACACGTGACGGCAAGATCCGCGCCGATGTGGTGCGTCTTGCACCCGATGTTTCGGGTCTGGTGAGCGAGGTTCTGGTGCACGACAATCAGGACATCAAACAGGGTGATGTGATTTTCCGTATCGATCAGGCACGCTACAAGCTTGCCTTGCAGCAGGCACAAGCTAAGCTTGCCAGCAGCAAGGCCGCACTCGATATGGCCAATCGTGATCTTACCCGCTATCGCAAGCTGAATGACACCACGGTCACACAACAGAAGATGGAGCAGATCGAAACCACGACGATGCAGGCAGAGGCCACCTATCGTCAGGCCGAACTCGACCGTGATCTCGCTTCACTCAATCTGGAACGTTCGTCTGTCAAAGCGCCGGTAAATGGTGTCATCACCAATTTCTCGCTTCAGCCCGGCGATTATGTAACCGCCGGTTCCGCAGTCACGGCGTTGGTCGATACGGACTCGTTCTACGTGTCGGGCTATTTTGAGGAAAACAAACTTGAACGCATCAATATCGGCGATCCAGTTGTGATCGACGTGATGGGTAGCAAGCTGAAGCTTAAGGGGCAGGTTGAAGGCATCGCCGGCGGTATTGAAGATCGCGAACGTAGCGATTCAACCAGTCTCCTGGCCAATGTTTCACCGACATTTAACTGGGTGCGTCTGGCGCAGCGGGTTCCTGTGCGTGTGAAGCTTGAAGATGTGCCGCAGGGTGTGCATCTGGTGGCAGGGCGAACTGTCAGCGTTTCAGTCGTTAACTGATCAAACGATGTAATTTACGCAAGTCAAAGCCCGGCTGTTGCCAGGGCTTTTTTCATGATAGCTCTTTGTTAGCAAAAGCTTGGGAACTGAAACATGAGCGTGTTGGTCGTCCAGAATTATCCAGATTCAGGCCTGGGGCAGATTGAGCCGATTCTGATTGAGGCGGGTCACACAATCGATATCCGACACGCCTATAATGGCGATCTGCTTCCCCAGGATGACAATCAGCACGAGGCTTTGATCGTGCTTGGTGGCGAGCAGAACGCGCTAGACGATGGCGACTATCCATATTTCCCTCGTTTGCTCAATCTAATTCGGGCCTTTGGCAAGAACGACAAGGCTGTGCTTGGCATTTGTCTTGGCAGTCAGCTCGTTGCGCGCGCCTATGGCGGGAAAAATATTCTCGACCGCCCGATGGAATTTGGCTGGCATCAGGTGCGCCTGACGAAGGAGGGGCAAAGCGATCCGGTTCTGTCTGCGGCCGGTTCAACCTTCCCTATTTTTCACTGGCACCGGGATACATTCACCCTGCCGGAGGCCGCTATTCATATGGCGACCAGCGACATGACGGCTCATCAGGCCTACCGCATCGGGCGTGCAGTTTACGCTACACAGTTTCATTTCGAGGCCGATACCAAACTCGTCGTTGAATGGAGCGAAACGCTCTGCGATACGATTGCCAGATTCGATTCTGATTGGGCGGCGGCACTCCCGGATAATCTTCTGCAATCGGGCGCTGCAGCGGACAAGGCGGGGGCTGCTTTGGCGCGTGCCTGGGTTGGTGTAATCGGCAATAACAACTAAAAAATTGGCGGCAAACAACGTCATGGACGGATAAGGCGTTGCGACTTTGCCACAGGGCAAAACCATTTGGGTTTTTCCAGCGGAAAGCGGCAATTGTAGTCTGTTCGTTCAGTTGCGGGTAACTTTTTTCAGGTGTAACTGAGGCCAACTTCTGGGCGGTCAGTGACTAGGCAAGGTTCAGGCCTTGGCTATCAGGAAAGCTTGGTTCATCGTTTCCCTTGGTAACCTCGAAAGAGTTTTCGACCATGACCGCTAAGCATGCCGCACTTCTCACTGTCCTGATGATCTCTGCGATTGTGTTTATGGCAGTTGGCATTTTCACCGTCGATGCTGGAAACAGCATGACGTCTACTGACGGCTACGGCATTTCAAGCGCGCGTTAAATTATAGTGTTGGTGGCGGCTGGGCCAGTCGCTTCCAGAAAACGCTTCTCCAGCCCGTCGATCACGATGGCTGAAAGTTTGCCGCTTTTCCATGCATAAGTATCAAGATTGACACGATTGGTCTGAACATCGACAGCACTCTGCGGGGTATGCCCGTGGATGATGACCTTTTCCAATGGATCAGTCCATCTCAGAAACAGAGTCCTGATCCACATCAGGTCGTCGCGATCCTGTGCATTGAGAGAAACTGCCGGGTTCACGCCTGCATGACAAAAAAAGAAATCACCAAAACTCAACCAGGACGGCATCGAGCGAATATAATCTATATGCGCCGCCGGGATCCTGTTGACCAGTTGCTTATATGCTTCTGCAGCAGAAGCCGTGTTGGTATAGTCTACTTCCACGCCGTATGATCTAGCCGTGTCACTGCCGCCATGAAGCGCAAAAATGCCATTCGTATCGCCGGTGGCGAGATAGCGCAGAAAACCGTCGTCATGATTGCCGATCAGCGAGAGAGTGCGGGGATCGTGTGTTGACGCGTGGATCAGAAAGTCCAGAACACCTTTGGAATCCGGTCCTCTGTCGATGTAGTCGCCTAAATGAATGATGCGCCAGTCGTGCGTTGGGTTGCGATCAATATCGGCATGGATTAACCCGTGCATATCCTGCAACAGATCAAGGCGGCCATGCACATCGCCAATTGCATATAGCCGGATGCCTTCCGGGCCTTTCGCATGCTGTAGAGTAACGCCACTCATAGTCGTTGCCTTCAGTAAAGCGCCGCGTCAAAACAGACGCACAACTGACGCTATAACGCATTGAATTTCTGCATAATTTTAGCTCGTTGGAAACATAACAAGGCAAGATTATGCGGTGGTGTCTTTGCCCACTCGCTGACGATAGCGCAATTGCGATACGCGTTCGCGTTCGTCGTTGAGTTCACGGTCGTTCGTTGCCTGTTCCACAAAGCGGATATGTTTTTGCACCGCTTCGCGTGCGGCTTGGGGATTACCGGCAATAACGGCGTCGTAAATAGTGCGGTGCTGTGACAGCAGCATATCAGCGACGCCTGGATAGCTGTAAATAAGCCCGCGATTGTAAAAGACACCATCCTTCAGCAATTGATAACAGGAACGCAAAGTGTGCAGCAGCACGATATTGTGTGCAGCTTCACCGATGGCATTGTGGAACTCGACATCGAGCTGCGCACCTTTATTAAGATCGCTGGCGCGGTTGGCGTCTTCCATAGCGGTCATAATTTCGGCCAGGAGAGCCTTGTCGGCTGACGTAGCGCGAAGGGCCGCATATTCGGCTGCCACGCTCTCGATCTCTCGGCGATATTCGAGGTAGTCGGTGGTTGCTTTTTTATGCTCACCAAAAAGCTTCACAACAGGCGCGCTGAACACTTGACCAATTACGTTGGCCACAAATGTTCCTTCGCCGTGGCGCGAGTTGAGAAGTCCGGCACTTTCAAGACGCTTGAGCGCGTCACGCAGAATGGGACGCGAGACATCAAATTGCCGTGCAAGGTCACGCTCGCCAGGAAGACGATCCCCGCCTCGCAGAACGCCTTCGAGAATCAGGCTCTCGATCTGATGTACAACATCGTCCGCCGTGCGGCTTGCGTGAATGCGGGAAAAAATTGTCTCGACCATGTCGTCTGCAGCCTCCGTCATGGCTGCAAACTATCCCTAAGCCATCAGGGGAGCAACGGGTCTTAAATTTGATAAATAAAAACCCCGGAAACGAGGCTTCCGGGGTGGGGGGAACTGGGGCTTTATCAAGCCTTCTTGCGTTTGCGGCCTGAAACGAAAACAACGATCCCAGCTACGAGGCCATACATTGCCCACTTGAAGGGAAGGACATCTGCGGTTTCGCTGCGGATTGGAAGCACAGTCACAGTACCAGGGCGGCTTTCAAAGCCGGTTTTGCCTTCGGCCTTTGCCTGCTCGATCTGCTGGGGGGAAACAACCCATTCTGCGCCGCGCGACTTGTCGTAGAACATGAAGCCGCAGCCGACAATGACGGCAACAATGAGTGCTAGAATAAGGCGTGTAGGTGTGTTCATCATCATTCCTCGAAAATCGAAATGGCAGGGAGGAAAACCATTTGATTCGTTTGATTGACGGGCTGGATGGCAATAAGCTTGTTGAAAAACAGATGCTTAGCCGACTATTATTTAAATGCCTTCAGCGAAGGTCAAGCGCGTTCATACGCAAATAGCTAAACGTAGTCTATTTCTTAGGCGGGCTTTCTGGTGAGCTGCCACTTTCCCAATAAGGAATCGGCCCGTAAAGGTCTGCCAGATAGTCGATGAAGAGACGCACCTTGGCTGGCAGGAACTGTTTAGAGGGGTAAACGGCGTGGATGGCAACATTTCGCGATGCGGCATATTCCGGCAATACTTGGACGAGCTTGCCTTCAGCGAGTTCAGGGCCAATATCCCAGGTTGAACGCTGTGCGATTCCAAGACCCGCCAGTACTGCCTCGCGTACCATTTCGCTCGAATTGGTCTGAAGCGGACCTACTGGTCGAATGGTGATCGGTCCTTTCGGACCTTCAAGCCGCCACGGATCATTGTTGTGTGGAGCGAGACAGATATGATCGGCAAGATCATCGATCGTCTCCGGCTTCCCGCGTTCTGCAATATAGTGCGGGGATGCTGCGAGAATTCTGCGCACTGGCGCAAGGCGGCGAGCGACTAGGGTAGAATCGGATAGTTCGCCAATCCGGATGGCAAGGTCATAACCGTCACCGACAATATCGACCATTTCGTCTGAGAGCTGCATATTGACGGTAAGGTCGGCATTGGCACGCATGAAAGGCACCAGATAAGGCGCAATATGCATTCGGCCGAAAGTTGTGGGAGCGGAGATTTTCAGTGTCCCGCGGGCATCCGCAGAGCGCCGCGCCACAAAGGCTTCCGCCTCTTCGATGTTGGATAGAATAGCAAGCACGCGTTCATGATAACCATGACCTGCTTCAGTAAGTGCTATTTGGCGCGTCGTGCGTTGGAGCAGACGAGTCCCGAGGCGCTCCTCAAGACGGCCGAGCCGCTTGGAGACAACGGCAGGTGACAGGCCGAGATCGCGTGCTGCTGCTGACATGCTGCCGGTTGCGACAACGCGCGCGAAAATCTCCATATCGGCCAGACTGCTCATCATGATAGTTTCAAATCCTCCCCGACAGCCTTTTGTGCCGACCTTCATCTAGCCGAGGCATCGTTGGGATCGCAAGGCGATTATGCCGCAGTGTCAAAACTGTTTCGCCATAGGCATGATTGGTAAAAATAGTTTACCAATCATGCAAAGTCGCTGGGAGGCGGAGGAAATATGAGCGGATTGGTCATGCCGGAGCCGGATGCGAACGTCTTGCAAAGACGGGCTGCAATTGTTGCAGACTTACGCAATATCGTACCCGGGGAAGGGATAGTCGACACGATCAATGCAATGCGCGTCTTTGAAAGTGACGGGCTGACCGCTCATCGTTCGCTTCCCCTCGTCGTTGTCCTGCCTGAAACAGTCGATCAAGTCTCGAGTGTTTTGAGATATTGTCATGACAACGGTATTCGCGTGGTGCCACGCGGTGCTGGCACCTCATTGTCTGGGGGGGCCATGCCGCTGGCCGATGCCGTGCTTCTTGGCATGTCGCGGTTCAATCAGATTCTGGAAATCGATTATCCCAATCGTGTGGCTGTCGTGCAACCTGGTGTGACCAATCTTGGAATTACCAAGGCAGTCGAGCATGAGGGATTTTACTATGCGCCTGACCCATCGTCTCAGATTGCCTGCTCGATAGGCGGCAATGTTGCCGAAAACGCAGGTGGCGTGCATTGCTTGAAATATGGGCTTACTGCCAACAACGTGCTTGGCATCGAAATGGTGCTTATAACAGGCGAAGTGTTACGCCTTGGCGGCAAGCACCTTGATTGCGAAGGCTATGATCTTCTGGGACTGATGACGGGTTCAGAAGGTTTGCTTGGGGTCGTGACAGAAATCACCGTTCGCATTCTGCAAAAGCCTGAAACCGCCCGTGCTGTGATGGTCGGGTTTCCATCGAGCGAGCAGGCTGGACAATGCGTCGCTGATATTATCGGTGCCGGGATCATTCCGGGTGGTATGGAAATGATGGACCGGCCTGCTATCCGCGCAGCAGAAGATTTTGTCCGCGTTGGCTATCCGCTTGATGTCGAGGCGCTTTTGATCGTGGAACTTGATGGGCCGCCGATTGAAGTCGATCACCTGATTGGAGCGGTGGAGAGCATTGCACTCAAAAATGGCTCGACCACTTGCATCCTGTCGCAGTCGGAAGAACAGCGACTGGCTTTCTGGGCTGGTCGTAAGGCGGCTTTCCCAGCGGTGGGGCGTATCTCGCCGGATTATCTTTGCATGGATGGAACTATCCCCCGCAAGGAACTCCCGCGGGTCTTGTCGGGAATGCGTGAGCTCTCAGAAAAATATGGCCTTCGGGTCGCCAACGTTTTTCATGCAGGCGATGGCAATTTGCATCCGCTCATCCTCTATGATGCAAACATTCCTGGAGAGCTGGAGGCAGCGGAAGATTTCGGCGCCGACATTCTGCGTCTTTGCGTGAAGGTTGGTGGCGTGCTGACTGGCGAGCACGGCGTGGGTATCGAGAAGCGCGATCTCATGCCGGAGATGTTCAACGAAATTGATCTCGATCAGCAGATGCGTGTGAAATGTGCCTTTGATGCCAAGCACCTGCTCAATCCCGGCAAGGTCTTTCCGCAACTGCGCCGTTGTGCCGAGCTTGGCCGTATGCATGTCCATCGGGGCGAGCTCGCCTTCCCCGACATTCCGCGTTTCTGATCTTTGGTTGTGAAGATGACTGATGCAAATATTTTAATACCGCAGGATGAAGCGCGTGTCGTTGAGGCCGTCCAATGGGCACTCGGGACGTCCACCCCGCTGGAGATTATCGGCAATGGTTCAAAGCGTGGGATTGGTCGCCCTGTTCAGGCGGACCATGTTCTGGATGTGTCGCAGCTTTCGGGTATCACGCTCTATGAGCCCGATGAGTTGGTGCTGGCGGCAAAGGCTGGCACACCTGTTGCCGAGATTGAAAAACTTCTCATCGCAAACAACCAGTGCTTTCATTTTGAACCGATGGATTATGGGCCATTGTTGGGTGGCAAGGCAGGCCGTGGGACAATTGGCGGTGTTTTGGCTTCCAATCTGTCGGGGCCGCGTCGGTTGAAGGCGGGCGCTGCGCGAGACCATATTTTGGGTGTGCGGGTGGTTTCGGGTCGGGGTGAATTGTTCAAATCCGGTGGGCGTGTGGTCAAGAATGTGACGGGCTATGATCTTTCCAAGGGCATGGCTAATTCCTGGGGTACGCTGGGGGTGGCAACGGAAGTAACGTTCAAGGTTCTGCCCAAGCCCGAAACCTCTGTGACGCTCGCCGTTCGCGGACTGGATGACGAGCAGGCATCCCGTATCATGGCCATGGCTATGGGATCACGTGAGGAAGTGTCATCGAGCGCCCATTTGCCGCCCACTGTCGCCAATCGTTTTCTCGATGGTAAGCTTGGCTGGGAAGCCGCAACAATTCTGCGGCTGGAAGGTTTCGCACCGTCCGTCGCGCATCGAAGCAGGCAGTTACAAGCCTTATTTGGCCGGGCGGTAACAGTCGACGTGATTGACGAGCCTCAATCGACACAGCTCTGGACAGAAGTTCGCGATGTGCTGCCCTATGCGCAGGCTGGCGATGCCCGCGCGGTCTGGCGTGTTTCAATGGCACCGTTGCAGGGCTGGCGTATGATTGATGAGTTTCGCCGCCATGCAGGCGTCGATGCCTATTATGACTGGCAGGGTGGCTTGATCTGGTTGCGTATGGAAGCCGAGCCGGAAGCTCGGACACTGCGGAAGCTGGTCGCCAAATACGGTGGCGGCCATGCAACGCTGATACGCGCACCGGAATTTATGCGTGCCAACATTGATGTATTTGAACCGCAACCGGCAGCGCTTGCAGCGCTTTCACAGCGGCTGAAATACCAGTTTGATCCGGAAAACATTCTGAATCCGGGACGTATGTATCCTGAGCAGGCGGGAGTGTGAGCCATGCAGACCCATTTCAGCCCTGAACAATTGCTCGATCCAGGTGTCAGCGAAGCAGATAAAATCCTGCGTAAATGCGTGCATTGCGGCTTTTGCACAGCGACATGTCCAACCTATGTTACGCTTGGTAATGAACTCGATAGTCCGCGTGGACGCATTTATCTCATCAAGGATATGCTCGAAAACGGGCGTCCCGCTGACGAAGAAGTTGTACGCCACGTTGATCGGTGTCTTTCATGTCTTTCCTGTATGAGCACCTGTCCGTCGGGCGTCAATTACATGCATCTGGTCGATCATGCGCGTGCCCATATTGAAAAAACCTATAAGCGGCCTTTTATGAACCGATTTCTGCGCGGTGTGCTGGCGCAAGTTTTGCCCTATCCGGGCCGGTTTCGTTTAGCGCTGAAGCTCGCCAAACTCGGACAACCATTCGCACCGCTTATGCAGAAAAGTGCGAGCCTGAAGCCTATCGCAGCCATGCTGGCACTCGCACCGCATAACCTTCCCGCCAAAGCGGATCCTGTAGAACTAAGCGTTGCCAAGGGCGAAAAGCGCGGACGTGTTGCGATCCTCAATGGATGCGCGCAACCCGTGCTTAATCCAGGCATCAATGCCGCGACACTCAGATTGCTCAATCGGTTTGGCATTGAAGTGGTAGCCCCGAAGAATGAAGGTTGCTGTGGTTCACTTGTTCACCATATGGGACGTGAGGAGCAGGCGCTCGATCAGGCCCGGCATAATGTCGATGTCTGGACGCGAGAGATCGAGAAGGGCGGTCTCGATGCGATTATCGTGACGGCTTCTGGCTGCGGAACGACGATCAAGGATTACGGTTACATGTTGCGGCTCGACCCAGCCTACAAGGATAAAGCTGCGCTTGTATCATCGCTCGCCCAAGATATCACCGAATATCTGACGACCATTGAACTGCCGCAACCGGAAGAGCCGAAGATGCTGACGGTTGCCTATCATTCTGCCTGCTCTATGCAGCATGGCCAGAAGATTGTGCGCCAGCCAAAAGACCTGCTTTCAAAAGCGGGTTTCACGGTGAAAGAGCCATTGGAGGGACATCTTTGCTGTGGTTCGGCGGGCACCTACAATATTATGCAACCCGAGATCGCGACCAAACTTCGTGATCGCAAGGTCAAGAATATTGAGGCGACCGGTGCCGATCTGGTTGCGACGGGCAATATCGGTTGTATGACGCAGATCGCAACAGGCAGTAAACTGCCAATTGTGCATACAGTTGAATTGCTCGACTGGGCCTATGGCGGACCAAAGCCCGTTGTGCTTTCAGGCTCCCGCCTTCACTGACCGTGCATGTTTGAGGGGAAAGCCCTTGAAGCTTTTCGTTTCTTTCAGCACGAAAGTGGTCTGCATTTCCTTGATGCGCGGCAAGCGGCGTAGGGTGGACATCGCAAAATCGGCATAGGTATCGAGGTCATGTGATACGACCTGCAACAGAAAGTCGGCGTCACCAGCGATGCTGTAACAGGTGATGACTTCATCGAGGCTCATCAATTCAGCAGCAAATTGCTCGGCTTCCGCTTCACTGTGACTATCAATTTTGATGCGAACAAAAGCCAGAACGCCAAGTCCTATTGCCTTTCGATCCAGCGTGGCGCGATAACCCTTTATCACGCCGTCTTCCTCCAGTTTGCGAACTTTGCGCCAACTTGGAGAGGTGGACATGCCGACCTGATCCGCGAGCGCCTGATTTGTGAGGCGGCCGTCACCCTGCAAAGCTTCGAGAACCCTGATGTCGGATGGATCGAGTGCGCTCATATAGATTTACCTCAGAATCTGGTTTTTCTGGAAGTATCTACCACAAAACTACGTTTGGCGGGATAGATAGGCAGGATTTACCCCAGCGAGCGGTGTATTTCTCAGTGAGATATTTCTGTTTCAGGAGCCGTCATGCACGAAGATTTGCGCCTTGCCATTGTTGTTAATCCCGAACTACCGCTCGGTCTGCTCGCCAATACGGTTGGCGCGATTTCGATAGGGCTGGGTGCAAAGCTGCCCCTCGTTGCCGCTCGACAACTGATCGATAAAAATGGCGTGGCAATTGATATCAGCTCGGATCGTCCGGTGCCCATTCTTCAGGCTGATGCGGAAACCCTCCGCTCCATTGCGTTAAAAGCGGTAGGCTTTGAAGAACGTCAGGCCGTCGTTGTCTTTCCCGCCTTCGCACGCTCGCTGCATGTCTATGCAGAATATGAAGCGGCTTTTCCTGAAAAAGAGCTTGCGAGCGAGGCGATCGACGGGCTGGGGATTGCAGGACCATCAAAATGGGTGCGCTCGCTCACGGGCAGCTTGAAACTGCTGCGATAGAGCATTTCGCATTTAAGCTCGGTTGTTCTGACGCTCTGCCTCCAATCGGTTTCCACTTTTGGGAGGCATTCTATAAAAAAGCCCGGAGTTTCTCCGGGCTATTTTGTTCGATTACACCACCGAAAACGTCGCAGGGTTCGGTCCGATACGACCTTCTGTCTTGTCCAGCTTGGTAATCGCATCATGGTCGGTGCCATTGAGGCTGAAATCAAAGACTTCGAAATTTTCCTTGATGCGTGCTGGAGTTACCGACTTTGGAATGACTATGTTGCCGGTTTCGATATGCCAGCGCAGGATGATCTGAGCAACTGATTTGCCGTGCTTTTCAGCAATCGTTTTCAGCGTCGTGTTTTCGAGAATAGTGCCCTGTCCAAGTGGGCTCCACGCTTCGGTTGCGATGTTGTGCTTGCTGTGGAACAGACGCAGCTCATCCTGTTGGAATTGCGGGTGCAGTTCGATCTGGTTAAGAACAGGAACAACGTCGCTTTCCTTGAGAATGCGTTCAAGATCAGCAGTGCGGAAGTTCGACACGCCGATCGATTTCGCACGGCCCTCTTCCTTGATCTTGATGAAAGCGCGCCATGTTTCCATGAAAAGGTCTTTGGATGGGAGCGGCCAATGGATCAGATAAAGATCAACATATTCAGTGCCAAGCTTCCTGAGGCTTTCGTCAAAAGCTTTGAGCGTGGACTCATAACCTTGTTCTTTGTTCCAGAGCTTGGTCGTGAGGTAAATATCGCCGCGCGCGATGCCGGACTCGTTGATTGCCTTGCCGGTGCCTTCTTCGTTGCCGTAAATGGCAGCTGTATCGATGTGCCGGTAGCCCACCTTCAGCGCTTCGCTGACGGCTGAGATGGCTTCATCATTGCCGATTTGCCAAACACCATAACCGAGCTGCGGAATGTAATTGCCGTCGTTCAGTTTTACCGCCGGTACGGTCATGTTCAGTCCTTCCCTCTTACATATATTCTCGTCATTTTGCTTCCACAGCATATGGGTGTTCGCATAAAAAGTGAAAGACCTTTCGACTGCCTTTATGTGTTAAGGTGGACGCTTTTCCTATAAAAACGTCAAAAGTTTCAATTCGATGACAAAAAGCCGCCGTCGGTTGTTTGTAACGGCGGCCTGAACGGACCCCTCACAGAAAGTCAGTGGAGGTTCCGTCAGCGAACGACGACGCGGGTGCCCACAGGAACGCGGCCATAGAGGTCGGTGACATCTTCGTTTCGCATGCGGAAACAGCCAGAAGACATGGCTTTACCGATAGTCCAGGGCTGGTTGGTGCCGTGAATTCGGTATAGTGTTGAACCGAGGTAAAGTGCGCGTGCGCCCAGAGGATTGTTGACCCCTCCCTTCATCTGCGCTGGCAGAATGCGGCCCTTTTTGCGTTCGCGGGCGATCATTTCCTTGGGTGGTGTCCAGGTTGGCCATTCCGCTTTGCGGCTCACACGCTGAGTGCCCTTCCACCCAAAACCCTGCTTGCCGACGCCGATGCCATAGCGGCGTGCCTGACCATTGTCTTCAACGAGATAAAGAAAACGCTTATTCGTATCAATGACCAGTGTTCCAGGCTTTTCGCCGCCCGAATACGACACAACCTGCGGCAGAAACATCGGATCGAACTGCTTCTTTTTGCGAACAACTTTTGCTGGATTTTCAGCAGGACGCTGCTGGCTCACACTTTGATACCGTGCCTTTGGTGGCTGCTTTTGCCGAACAACGGCGCGCTTTCGTGGTTGGGGTGCATCAATTGATGGTAAGACACGGACGGTTGGTCCATTGAGCTGGGCAATCCAGCGCTGCGATGTTTGATTGTCGACGCGAACCGGTGGTTGGGTCGCGTATCGATCGTTGGCAAAAGCCATGCTGGTGGTCACAATGGAAACGGCAATTGCCGCAAGTGATCCGATCAAAAGCAGATGACGTGGTTGCATAAGCCAAATCCGTCTGTTTTGCGTCCTGCATTCGCGCCGACGCTGTTGCCCGTCGCACTCCTGACATCTCCTGTCAGGAGAACGGCCCCGAATTTCATGGGCCCATTGTGCCGGGCAATGGAATCATAAAGGTAAATTTTGCTGCGTGTCGGGCTCTGGCTTGTCGCAAATTAAAGTTGTGGTTAGCAGCAAGTTGCGCGACATGATTAAAAATGCATAAAAGTCTGGAGACCAGAAATGAGCGATAAGGTGCTGGAAAAGACTGGATTGATCGTCAATGCAGATGGCAAAATGCGCTGCTTCTGGCCGGGCGAACTACCTGATTATATTGCCTATCACGACAATGAATGGGGCGTTCCGGTAACGAACGATCATCGCCTTTTTGAGAAAATCTGCCTTGAAGGGTTCCAGTCGGGTTTGTCTTGGCTGACGATTTTGCGCAAACGTGAAAATTTTCGAGCGGCTTTTGACGGTTTTGATTTCCGTCGTGTTTCGCTTTACGACGACAAGGATATAGAGCGCTTGCTTGCCGATAAGGGCATTGTCCGTCACC
Organism: Brucella sp. NBRC 12950; assembly: GCF_030268145.1. NCBI lineage: Bacteria > Pseudomonadati > Pseudomonadota > Alphaproteobacteria > Hyphomicrobiales > Brucellaceae > Brucella > Brucella sp. NBRC 12950. Next base: position 54,449 of record NZ_BSQC01000011.1, on the reverse strand, counting down.
GTGGAAAAATCGCTTCCACGATTAACAATGCGAAACGCGCAATAGAGCTAGTTGAAGAAAAAGGCTCACTGGCTGCTTATTTCTGGTCGTTCGAGCCGGGTGAGAAGGATCGCCCGCAAATCGTAGATTATCCGACACTGTCTGCCAATCCCACCACCGCTACCTCAACGCGGATCTCTAAAGATCTCAAAAAGCGCGGTTGGTCTTTTGTCGGCCCGACCACGGTTTACGCGTTCATGCAAGCCATGGGGCTCGTCAATGATCATATTGAAGGCTGCCATTGCCGGCCTAACATTGAAAAGCTTCGATCTGCATTGACAAGACCTAATTAAGTGCGATTGCGGGGAATTCCCTTTTCTGCCAAAGCTACGACGCCTCGTTTCAGGAGTGTTGGAAATGGATCTGACGTCGCTCGCAGTTTTTGCTGGAATCTTGTTGGTAGCCGCTGGCACGCCGGGTCCTAATATCGGCGCGCTGGTCGCCCGTGTAATCAGTCGCGGTCATAAGGGTGTTTTCCCGTTCATGCTTGGGTTGTGGATAGGCGATGCGGTCTGGTTGTCATTGGCTGTTTGGGGGCTTTCAACGCTCGCTCACAATTTCCACACGGTCTTTCTCGTTCTTAAATATGGTGGCCTACTCTATCTGGCATATCTCGCTTGGAAGATGTGGTTTGCGCCCGTCAGCGATCTTATCAACGAAGAAATTATTCCCCGCCGCAATGAGGCTGGCGGTCTTTTTTTGAGCGCTCTGGCGATTACACTGGGCAATCCGAAGATCATGGTTTTCTATGTTGCCATCCTACCCACTGTGATTGATCTCACAGGTGTTTCAATCCTCGGCTGGGGTGAGTTGCTGTTGGTCATGTTCGCGGTTCTGGCAGTTGTTTATAATGCTTGGGTGCTGTTGGCCGTTCAGGCGCGCCGGTTTTTGCGTACGCCTCGCATGGTGAAGATTGCCAATCGTACATGCGCGGGAATGATGGCTGGCGTGGCTGTCGCCATCGCCACGCGCTGATCACGGCTTTTAAAGCTCTTCCTGCACTTGCCGCACCCGGTTTGATGCGTTAGGAAACCGGCAACGGATTTGCCGGGTTTTCCGGTGCAACATGAACAAAATCAGCGATCAGGCGGGAAAAATGGCCGACAAAGCGGACAAGATGAAGGCGCGGTTGCCGCGCGGATTTGTCGATCGGGTGCCGGATGATTTGCGCGCCACCGAAAAGATGACGGCGACCATCCGCGAAGTCTACGACCTTTATGGTTTTGAGCCGGTTGAAACACCGCTCATCGAGTATACCGATGCGCTCGGAAAATTCCTTCCGGACCAGGATCGTCCGAACGAAGGTGTATTTTCGTTTCAGGATGATGATGAACAGTGGCTTTCGTTACGTTATGATTTGACCGCGCCGCTGGCGCGGTTCGTGGCTGAAAACTACGAAAGCCTGCCTAAGCCTTATCGCAGTTATCGCAACGGTTGGGTTTTCCGTAATGAGAAGCCGGGTCCGGGACGTTTCCGCCAGTTTATGCAGTTCGATGCCGATACGGTAGGCGCGCCAAACGTATCGGCTGATGCTGAAATGTGCATGATGATGGCAGACACGGTAGAACGCCTTGGCATTCAGCGCGGCGATTATGTGATCCGCGTCAACAACCGCAAGGTTCTCGACGGCGTTCTCGAAGCCATTGGACTTGATGGTGATGCGAATGCGGGCAAGCGCCTTAATGTTCTTCGTGCTATCGACAAGCTCGACAAGTTTGGCGCTGACGGCGTTCGTCTTTTGCTGGGCAAGGGTCGTCTTGACGAAAGCGGCGATTTCACCAAGGGCGCAGAACTGTCCGATGCCGCCGTGGAAAAGGTTCTGGCCTTCACCGCTGCGGGCGGTGCAACAGGTGCTGAAACCATCGCCAACTTGCAGGCCGTGGTTGCCGGTAACGCCAAAGGCGAGGAAGGCGTGAAAGAGCTTGCCGATATGGAAGCTCTGTTTGACGCTGGTGGCTATGAAGGTCGCGTGAAGATCGATCCGTCGGTCGTGCGTGGTCTCGAATATTACACCGGTCCCGTGTTTGAAGCCGAGCTTTTGTTCGATGTCACCAACGAAGATGGCCAGAAGGTCGTGTTCGGTTCGGTTGGTGGCGGTGGTCGTTATGACGGTCTGGTGTCCCGCTTCCGCGGTGAGCCAGTCCCGGCCACCGGCTTCTCCATCGGCGTTTCGCGCCTGATGACAGCGTTGAAAAATCTCGGCAAGCTTGATGTGTCGGACGTGGTTGGTCCGGTCGTCGTGCTGGTCATGGACAAGGACGCCGCAAGCCTCGGTCGTTATCAGAAGATGGTTTCCGATCTGCGTCAGGCAGGCATCCGTGCTGAAATGTATGTCGGTGGTTCCGGCATGAAGGCGCAGATGAAATATGCTGACCGCCGGGATGCGCCATGTGTGATCATTCAGGGTTCGCAGGAGCGCGAAGCTGGCGAAGTTCAGATCAAGGATCTGATCGAAGGCAAACGGATATCAGCCGAGATTGAAGACAACGCAACCTGGCGCGAAAGTCGACCGGCGCAGGTTACGGTTAAGGAAGAGGCTATCGTTGCTGTAGTGCGCGAAATTCTTGAAGCGCAGGCAAGTGATCGCGCGCAGCAGGCGAAGTGACGGTTAACATGGCAGGTCAACGCACATCTTCAGTCCTTAGCACGCTCCGCGGGCAACTTGATGCCCGTGAAGCCGAGCTTGTCGATATTCCACTGATCCAGCCTGCTGATCCGTTTCTGGATATGGCGGGCGAGGATTTGCGCCGCCGCATTTTTCTCACCGAGAACGAAAATGGCGATAGCCTTTGCTTGCGGCCAGAATTTACAATTCCTGTCTGCCGCAATCATATCGAACTCAATGCTGCAACGCCTAAGCGCTATGCATATCTTGGAGAAGTGTTCCGCCAGCGTCGTGATGGTGCGGCAGAGTTCCTTCAGGCCGGGATTGAGGATCTTGGTGCGACGGATGAAGCGGCTTCGGACGCGCGTTCGATTGCTGATGCGCTGGCCTGTGTCCATACCGCCGCGCCCGATGCAGCACTCGAAATTGTTCTCGGCGACCAGTCGGTTTTCGCAGGTATGCTAAAGGCATTGGGTCTTCCGCAAGGATGGCGCAAGAAGCTACTGCGTGCCTTTGGCGACGATCGCACAATGGAAGCAGCTTTAGCCGAGCTGACTGGCGAACAGCGCATTAACCCGTTGCCGGAGCATCTAGCCGGTCTCGTTGCGGAAGGTGATGAGGCAGGATTGGCTCGCATGCTTGAAGCTGAAATGCTTGAAGCTGGCATGTCACCGGGGGCAGGGCGTACGCCTGCCGAAATCGCGCGTCGTTTGATCGAAAAGGAAGATCTGGCTGCAGCACGTTTTCCATCATCTGCACTTGATGTGCTAAAACGTTTCCTTTCGACCCGCGTTTCGCTCGAAGTTGCAACGATTACATTGCGGGCATTTGCGGCCGACAATTCATTGGATCTAAGTGCGGTTCTGCAAAAGTTTGAAGCGCGCACGGATGCGATTATCGCTGCCGGTATTTCTGCTGAAGATATTGTTTACGACGCATCCTTCGGACGCCCGCTCGACTATTATACAGGTCTTGTTTATGAAATCCGTCAGGCGGGCGGCGACAAGGACATGGTGATTGCCGGGGGCGGCCGCTATGATCGGCTTTTGACCATGCTTGGTGCGTCCGAAAACATTCCGGGCGTCGGGTTTTCCATCTGGCTAGACCGACTTGAGGCGCTGAGCGGAGAACAATCATGACTGTAACGCTGGCGCTTCCGTCCAAAGGACGGCTAAAAGAGCAGACGCTCTCAGTGCTCGAAAAGGCAGGATACAAGGTCATTTTGCCAGATGACTCGCGCAATTACCGTGCACGGGTTGAAGGTGAAGGCGATCTCGACATTCTGTTCTTATCGGCTTCAGAAATCGCACGCGAGCTTGGCTATGGCAGCGTTGATCTGGGCGTTACCGGGGAAGACCTTATCCGTGAAACGTTAGCCCATGCCGATGAGCGCGTGGCGATTGAAGCAGAGCTCGGCTTTGGCCATGCTGATGTTGTGGTCGCTGTTCCGGAAGTGTGGCGGGACGTAACGACTATGGCCGACCTTGATGATGTTGCTGCGGACTTCCGCCAGCGTCATGGCCGCCGTCTGCGCATTGCTACCAAATACTGGCGCTTGACGCAGCAGTTCTTCTCGCAGAAGCATGGCATTCAGGTTTATCGCATCGTTGAAAGTTTGGGGGCAACTGAAGGCGCGCCTGCGGCGGGTTCGGCAGACATGATTGTCGATATCACCTCCACCGGTTCGACGCTCAAAGCCAATCAGCTCAAAGTACTTGAAGATGGAGTGATCCTGCGGTCGCAGGCTTGTCTGGTTTCAGCTCGTCGTAGCGATCAGAATGCCCGCGTTCAGGATGTGATTGCCCGTATCCGAAAGGGTCTGGTTGGCTAATAATATAATACTGAACCTAAAAAGCCGGTCTGAATTTCAGACCGGCTTTTTTGTTTTAGATTTTAGGCTTGCTGCCAATCAAGCCGTAATAGGCGATGTAGATGTAGCAGATGATAGGCATCAGGAATGCCAGATGAATGCCTACTCTATCTGCAAGCGCGCCTTGAATGAGCGGGATGATCGCGCCGCCAACGATGGCCAGACACAGGATCCCGGAACCCTGACTGGTGTGCTTTCCAAGGCCATGCAGAGCCAGACTGAAGATCGTCGGGAACATGATCGAGTTGAAGAGACCGATTGCCAGAACCGACCACATAGCGACATGGCCAGTGGTTGCAACTGTGATGAGAAGCAGAATGATGGCCATAGCGGCATTAAACGCCAGCGCCTTGCCGTCATCGATATATCGCATGGCGACTGCGCCAATAAAGCGACCGAGCATTGCGCCGCCCCAGAAGTAGGAAACGTAATGTGCAGCCTCAGATTCTGCCAGACCTGCAACATTGGGGTCGTTGAGGAAATTGACGAGGAAACTGCCTACGCTGACCTCAGCGCCGACATAGACGAACAGGCCGATAGAGCCCAAGACAAGATGGCGATACTGCCAAGCTGAACCATCTTCTTTTGTGAGGACCGCCGTTTCTTCTTCCTGAACGTCAGGCAGTTTCAGGATTGCGAAAACGATTGCGAGAACCGCGAAAGCAAGCGCCAGCATGAGGTAAGGGAACTGTACTGCATCCGCTTGCGCAGAGCTTGCTGCATCACTGGTTGCTGCGGACAGTATCAGGAGCGCTCCGAAAGATGGTGCGACGGTTGTGCCGAGCGAGTTGAAAGCCTGTGTCAGTGTCAAACGGCTGGCGGCTGTTTCAGGCGCGCCCAGAATGGTGACATAGGGATTTGCCGCGACCTGAAGAATGGTTACACCCGAAGCCAGCACGAAAAGCGCGCCAAGAAAGAGTTCGTAAACCCGATAGGAGGCGGCCGGAATGAACAGCGCGCAGCCGACGGCTGCAATGACCAGACCGGTCACGATCCCCCATTTATAAGATATACGTTTGACAAGTGCGCCAGCGGGCAGTGAGACGATGAAGTAAGCACCAAAGAAACAGAACTGGATCAGCATCGACTGGAAGTAGTTTAGCTGAAAAACTCCCTTGAGATGCGGGATGAGAATGTCGTTGAGACAAGTGATGAAGCCCCACATGAAGAAGAGCATCGTGAGGCTGGCAAGTGCAAAGCTGTAATTGTTGCCCGTATGGGCATCAGCACGAGGCTGACTGTTCGTTGCGGGTGAAACGGCCATTTTTTCTCTACAAGCTAAGTTATGAGACACGTCTGGGAGGACGATATGTCTTTCCAAAATTAAAATAGGCGGTTGCAATATCTTACAAGATCGTGCGGTGCAATCATTGCGAGCTCTAAGTAACAGTTCTGTGTCTTGATAAAGTTGATACTAAAAAGCCGTGCTCATGAAGCACGGCTTTTCAAGGTCGGGCATGAAAGCGGGAATTAGCCGCGCTTTGCGTCGATCGAAATCGAACCTGCCCCCTGCAGTGCAAGAAGGATCAGACCGCCAGCAATGGCGAGGTTCTTCTGTGCCATCATCGCGTTCATGCCTTCAGCGAAGTTCATGTGCGCTACAAGCGTTGCACCGATGGTGAACAGAGCCACGATTGCAGCAGCAATACGTGTCTGGAAACCAACGAGAATGGCGAGGCCGCCTACGAACTCAACAAGGCCAACGAGAACAGCGGTTACAGTTGGAACCGGGAGTCCGAGGCCCGCAAAGTAACCAGCTGTGCCGGAAATCGCAGTCAGCTTGCTAAAGCCAGCGAGAATAAACAGGATCGAAAGAAAGACGCGTGCGACGAGCGTGGCAAAGCCGTTGCTCTGAGGAGTGATAGACGACATCAGGGGAATCTCCAATTAAACTGACCAACCCAATACCTGCTCCACACTGTCAAGAAAAGATGGATATTCTTCGACAGTTTGTTCACTAATTGCGCACAATCAATCTGGGGCGATCATTTTTTCTGCGCGCACGAGCCGGTCGTAATCTTCCTCAGATACATGTCCGCTCTTTAATGCCTCCTCGCGCAAGGTTGTACCGTTCTTGTGCGCGGTTTTTGCGATCTTGGCGGCATTGTCATAGCCGATAGCTGGTGCCAGAGCAGTTACGAGCATCAGCGAACGATCGAGAAGATCCTTGATGCGGTCTTCGTTGGCCTCGATGCCTTCCACGCAGTGATCCGCAAACGAGACCATGGCATCGCTTAAGATTCGGATCGACTGCAGTACATTATAAGCAATGACTGGCTTAAATACGTTAAGCTCGAAGTGTCCCTGGCTTGCAGCAACGGTTACTGTGGTCTGGTTGCCGAAGACCTGTGTTGCCACCATGGTGAGAGCTTCAGCTTGTGTCGGATTAACCTTGCCCGGCATAATTGATGAGCCGGGCTCATTTTCCGGCAGCGACAATTCGCCAAGACCAGAACGAGGACCGGAGCCAAGGAAGCGGATGTCGTTGGCGATTTTGAAAAGATCAGCCGCCAGCCCGTTCAGGCTGCCATGGAAGTTTGCAAGCGCACCGTGGCTTGCGAGCGCCTCAAATTTGTTGGGGGCTGTCTTGAAGCTTAGGCCGGTGATTTCGCTGACAGCGTTCGCAAAGCCAGTATCGAAACCTTTTGGTGCGTTTAGGCCAGTGCCAACGGCGGTTCCGCCCTGTGCCAGCAGGAACACGTCCGCAAGCGATTGTTCAATGCGATGGCGCGCATATTCCAGCGCTGCGCGATAGCCTGAGAATTCCTGTCCAAGCGTGACAGGCGTCGCATCCTGCGTATGCGTGCGGCCGATCTTGATAATGTGCTCGAACGCTACTTCCTTATCTTTGAGTGCTTTGGTGAGGCGTTCCAAAGCCGGAAAGAGGCGTTGAACAGTCTCAACTGCCGTTGCAATATGGATTGCAGTTGGGAAAGTGTCATTCGAAGACTGGGCCATATTGACGTGGTCATTCGGATGGACTGGCTTCTTCGAGCCAAGCTCGCCGCCCAGAAGCTCAATGGCGCGGTTGGAAATAACCTCGTTGGCATTCATGTTTGACTGCGTACCTGATCCCGTCTGCCAGACAACAAGCGGGAAATGATCGTCGAGCTTGCCTTCAATCACTTCGGATGCCGCAACGGCGATGACCTGTCCAAGAACAGGATCAAGCTTACCCAGAGCAATATTGGTTTCAGCTGCTGCGCGCTTGACGACGCCCAATGCATGAACCAGAGGCAGGGGCATACGTTCGCCACCGATCTTGAAATTTTGCAAAGAACGCTGTGTTTGCGCGCCCCAGTAACGGTCGGCGGCAACATCGATGGGTCCGAAAGTATCTGTTTCGGTACGCGTGGCAGTCATCTTCAGTCTCCGGCTTGTTTCAGGCGGGGGAAATGCCCGCCCGTAGAATCGAGAATAACAGCATTGCTGGATTATTGGCTATGGAATGCTCGTAGAGCAGCCCTAGCTCTCAATTATTTGATAAAATATGAATATAAAAGTCAAATTTTATCGAGTGCAGCACCCACTCCAGGTTCAGTTATCCTCGTTGTCGTCATCGCCGTCGTCGGTTTCTGAAATCCACGCGGTCGGCTCGACCCGCTGCTGGGTTTTACTGTCGGTGAAAATCCACCATCCGGTGTCAGTTTCGTCCCAGTCGCCACCACCGGCTTTCAGCTTATCAAGAGAACGATATTGACCAACTGATTCATTGCGCTGATCGTCATCATCGATCCATACCACAGTTACTTTGCGTCCGTCCTTCGGTGCAGTGGCTATCGGTCGTTCCTGGCGCATTTAATTATCCATCCCATGATCAGTTCAGATAATCATAGGGCAAAAAAACGGTGCGACAAGCCGCGGTCCCAAGCATTGGCATAGTGCCGCGGTTTGTCGCGAATGAATTAGCCGAGGCGTGCAGCTTTCAGGGCATGACCCCACCACGCAAGCTGATCCAGCATATTCTTGGCGGCTTCCCCCAGATGCGGGAAGTCATCCAGCGTGTTCTCTTTCTTGACGACTGCAAGGTAATCTGGGAACAAGATATGGACGCCAGTTTTCACCGACATCGAAGACATCTCAACTGCGATCATCCGCAGCTGTTCGACAGCGCGTGCACCGCCGACGCCGCCGTGGCCGACGAAGCCGATTGGCTTCTCAATCCAATCACCATAATCGATGGCATTTTTCAGAACCGCTGTTGGCGCATGGTTATATTCGGCAGCAGTCAGAATATAGGCGTCAAACTCGCGTAGCTTGGTCTTCCACCTGTCGGCTGTCTCTGCCTGTGCGGTGGTTGTTGCTATGTCGCCATAAAAACCCATAGGATAATCAGCCAGATCGAGGATTTCGACATCGAATTCAGGTCGTGCGGCTGCGACCTTTGCAATCCATTCCGCTGATACTGGAGAAAAACGCTGTTCACGAGTGCTGCCGACAATCACTGCAACTTTAAGCTTGCTCATCGATATTTCCTTTTTAGTGGTAACCAATAGAGACTAACGCTATACCGGTGACTGAATAAGGCGCAAGGAGGCACTTTTATGAAACCCGGTGACTTCAAGGAAACCACTGCTTGCAGGGCTGTGACCGATATTTTGTCGCGCGTCGGCGATAAGTGGACGGTCTTGGTTGTGAGTTATCTTGGCAATGGCCCGATGCGGTTTAATGAAATCCGCCGCACAGTTGATGGCATTTCGCAGAAAATGCTGACGACGACGCTTCGCAATCTCGAGCGCGACGGCTTTGTCTCCAGAACTGTCTTCCCGACCATTCCACCGAAGGTCCAGTATGAATTGACGGAACTTGGCTGCGATCTTCTCAGGCCGGTTCGAGGTTTGGGAGAGTGGGCAGTCGCTAATGAGGCGCAGGTCATGATGGCGCGAGCGCGTTATGACGCGCGGAAGTCGGTCCACGGTTATGATCAGGCTGAAGCGGCAGAATGAGCAGTCGATAAGTTTAAAGCGTAAAAGTGGAAAGGCAGGCGCGAGCCTGCCTTTCCTGTTGCCTGAGACAGGACTTCCAAAGTGCGGGGGCAAACAGGAAGTCCATCTCGTATTGGTAGCGATTGACCATGAAAACCGCGGAATGTAAATCAGAAAATGCTAAAATAGCCGCAGCTTCCTTAGTAAAGCCCGGGATAGGTAAATTTTCTATAAATCACAAAGAGTTACATAATGTAAGAAAGCCAATCGAAGGCTGCTTTTCTCCCAATTTTATACTGCAAATCTTGGTCGCCACTTGATGTGTGAAGTCGCGTTGCACTTTAAACATTCAAAAAAAAACCTTCGGCAGAGGCCGAAGGTTTTCTATTTTTTTGGGGCTTTCACCTGCACAGGTGCTCTGTGCAGGCTTATTTGCCCCGTGCTCTATGGACTTCTTAGAAGTCCATACCGCCCATGCCACCCATACCGCCAGGCATGCCAGCAGGAGCTGCGTCCTTCTTAGGCAGTTCAGCGATCATGGCTTCAGTCGTGATCAGAAGACCGGCCACTGATGCTGCGTTCTGCAGAGCGGTGCGAACAACCTTAACCGGGTCAACAACGCCAGCCTTGATCAGGTCGCCGAATTCACCATTGGCAGTGTTGTAGCCGTAGGTGTCCGAGCCGTTTTCAAGGATCTTGCCAACGATGACGGAAGCTTCTTCACCGGCATTGGTCGTGATCTGGCGAGCAGGAGCCTGCAGAGCGCGACGAACGATGTTGATACCAGCTTCCTGGTCAGGGTTTGCACCCTTGGCAACGATCTGCGACGAAGCGCGGAGCAGAGCGGTACCACCACCAGCAACGATACCTTCTTCAACCGCAGCGCGAGTTGCGTTCAGGGCGTCGTCAACGCGGTCCTTCTTTTCCTTGACTTCGATTTCCGTTGCACCGCCGACGCGGATCACGGCAACGCCACCAGCGAGCTTGGCAAGACGTTCCTGAAGCTTTTCACGGTCGTAGTCAGAAGTGGTTTCTTCAACCTGCTGCTTGATCTGCGAAACGCGCGCATCGATTTCAGCCTTCTGGCCTGCACCGTCAACGATCGTGGTGTTTTCCTTGGTGATCGAAACTTTTTTCGCACGGCCGAGCATGTCGAGCGTAACGGTTTCAAGCTTGATGCCGAGGTCTTCGGAGATAACCTGACCGCCGGTGAGGATCGCGATGTCTTCGAGCATTGCCTTACGGCGATCGCCGAAGCCAGGAGCCTTAACAGCAGCAATCTTCAGGCCGCCACGCAGCTTGTTGACAACGAGCGTTGCGAGAGCTTCGCCTTCAACATCTTCAGCGATGATGACGAGTGGCTTTGAGGTCTGAACAACAGCTTCGAGCACTGGCAGAAGGGCCTGCAGGTTCGAAAGCTTCTTTTCATGCAGAAGGATGTATGCGTCTTCGAGATCAGCAACCATCTTGTCTGGGTTGGTGACGAAGTATGGCGACAGGTAGCCGCGGTCGAACTGCATACCTTCAACGACTTCGAGTTCGGTTTCAGCGGTCTTGGCTTCTTCAACCGTAATCACGCCTTCGTTGCCGACTTTCTGCATCGCTTCAGCGATCATCTTGCCGATTTCGGCTTCGCCGTTAGCGGAGATGGTGCCAACCTGAGCAACTTCTTCCGAAGTGTTGATCTTCTTGGCCTTGCTAAGAAGGTTTGCAACAACTTCAGTGACTGCGAGGTCGATACCGCGCTTCAGGTCCATTGGGTTCATGCCGGCAGCAACAGCTTTTGCGCCTTCCTGAACGATAGCCTGACCGAGAACGGTCGCAGTGGTTGTGCCGTCACCAGCAGTATCGTTGGTCTTCGAAGCCACTTCGCGCAGCATCTGTGCGCCCATGTTTTCGAACTTGTCTTCAAGTTCGATTTCCTTGGCAACCGATACGCCGTCCTTGGTGATGCGTGGAGCGCCAAAGGACTTGTCGATAACAACGTTACGACCCTTTGGGCCGAGCGTTACCTTCACAGCGTCAGCGAGGATATCGACGCCGCGCAGCATCTTTTCGCGCGCATTGCGACCGAATTTTACGTCTTTTGCAGCCATTTTACTCTCCTGGGAAATGTCCCGGTCAGATTATGGTGAGTTGATATTGAGGTAGAAACTAATCTGTGGCTTCGCCTAACCGGCGCGAACCAGAGGGATTAGCCAACAATACCGAGAATGTCGGATTCTTTCATGATCAGCAGGTCTTCGCCGCCGATCTTGACTTCTGTGCCCGACCACTTGCCGAACAGAACCTTGTCGCCAGCCTTAACTTCGAGAGCGATCAGCTTGCCTGCTTCGTCACGAGCGCCAGCGCCAACAGCGACGATTTCGCCTTCCTGCGGCTTTTCTTTAGCGGTGTCAGGGATGATGATCCCGCCAGCGGTCTTAGCTTCCGATTCAACGCGACGAACGACGACGCGGTCATGAAGCGGGCGGAACTTGATATCAGCCATGGTATAACCCTTGGTGTTATAGACGTTGAACCCTGTTAACGGATCGAACCGATCCGCGCTTGTTAGCACTCCATCTGTCCGAGTGCTAACGTGCCAAAGAGATAGAACTGGTCCTATTCTTTGTCAAGGATCGTTGCCGTTTTTTGACAGAGCAGAAAATAAATTCTGAAAATCAGCCTGTCACAGGCATCGGCGTCCTGTTGCCTGCAATGTGGGGACTATACAGATGGCTGGCAAGGCGGGCGGAAAAATAAGCACCTGTGGCGGGTTATATCCAGGAAATGGCAGGCTTGGTTAACGACCTCTGATTGCAGGAAGACTTATCGTTCAAACACAATGCGTTCATCCGGGCGTGCATTTGGACGCAGATAGGCTCAAGCGTGGTGACAGATCAGGCGCATTCTAGTAGAGGAATTCGCAGGATGCCTCATACGCATCTTCACCAAAGTCGACTGTTTGCTTGAGCATGGAACGGTCGGGCTCCTTATTTTGCCGGTATATGCCGGACCACAATACTAGAGGATAGTGATGAAACTGCCTGAGCGCCTAGACGATCTGACGGACGGATATGATGCGATCTTCTGTGATGTCTGGGGTGTGTTGCACAATGGTGAAGTTGCATTTGCACCTGCTGTCGAGGCTTTAAAGCGTGCGCGCGCCAAGGGCATAACGGTTATTCTCGTAACCAATGCACCACGTCCGTTTGGCAGCGTTATTGCACAGATGACGTTGCTCGGTGTGCCGGAAGATGCCTATGACCGTGTGGTCACGTCCGGCGATGTGACCCGTGATCTCATTATTGAAGGTCCGCGCAAGGTCTTCCATATCGGTAGCGAACGTGAGCTGGCGATTTATGAAGGTCTGGATGTCGAGCTTGTTGAAGAGTTCGAAGCTTCGGGCGTCGTCTGTACGGGTCTTTATGACGATGAAACCGAGACGCCGGAAAATTACGCGGAGCTGCTGCAACGTCTTCGTTCGCGCAATCTGCCTTTCATCTGCGCAAACCCGGATATTATGGTTGAACGCGGACCGCGCCTGATCTGGTGTGCCGGCGCGCTGGCGCGCGATTACGGTCAGCTTGGCGGTCGCACGCTGATTGCAGGCAAACCGCATCGCCCGATTTACGAAGCTGCTGCAAAAGCGGTTGAAGAAATTCGTGGTTCGCCTGTTGAAAAGACCCGTATCCTCGGGATCGGCGACGGAGTGTTGACAGATGTTAAGGGCGCCGCTGATTATGGGCTCGATGTGCTCTATATTTCCGGTGGTGTTCATGCAGCGGATTACACAGCTGATGGAAATGTCGACTTCGAGAGAATGAACGCGTTTCTGCAAAAGCATGGCCATGCACCAATCGCCTCGCTCTACGCACTCGTCTGACATCCGCCTCGAGAACCTGCTTCGACCATGACAAAACCTGCTTTTCAGCGCCTTTCAGGAACGGATGCATTGCCGCTCACATTGCGTGATTGCGTTGTGGCAATAGGCAATTTTGATGGTGTTCACCGTGGCCATCAGGCAGTGTTGGAGCGTGCGCTTGAAATTGCTCAGCGGGATGGGTTGCCTGCTGTTGTTCTGACTTTTGAGCCGCACCCGCGCAGTTTCTTCAAGCCCAACGAGCCTGTTGAGCGCCTGACCGATGCCGTCGAAAAAGCCGAAATTCTGCGACTGATGGGTTTCCACGCTGTGGTGGAGCAGCCGTTCACAGCAGATTTTTCGGCGCAATCTGCTGAAGACTTTGTGCGCAATATTCTGGTCGAGCGTTTGCACGCCAATTGCGTGGTCACAGGTTATGACTTCCATTTTGGCAAGGGGCGCCGTGGCACACCGCAATTCCTCGTGGAAGCCGGAGAGGTATCGGGGTTCAGTGTTTCTCTGGTGGATGCATTCAGCGACGAGGGCGGAAATGTCGTTTCCTCCACGCGCATCAGAGCGCTTTTATGCGATGGTGCGGTTTCCGAAGCGGCAGGTCTTCTTGGCTATCGCTATCGTGTGAGCGGAGAAGTTATTCACGGTAAGAAGCTTGGTCGCACGCTTGGATTTCCAACCGCCAATATGACAATCGATGATCATGTGAGCATGAAGCATGGCATTTATGCTGTGCGTTTCCGCAGGGCGGACGGCAGTTTGCGCGATGGTGTCGCAAGTTTTGGCCGTCGTCCGACTGTTGACAGTGATGGGAAGCCGTTGCTTGAAACTTTCGTCTTCGATTTTGCAGGCGAGCTTTATGGCGAAGTTGCTGAAGTCTCTTTCTTTGGCTATCTGCGCGGTGAAATTAAATTCGACGGTCTTGATCCGCTGATTGTTCAAATGAAACGGGATGAAGAAGAAGCGCGCGCGATCCTCGCGGGAGCACAACCGATATCCGCACTGGATCGTCTACTATCCTTTCCAGCTTAGCTACCACGGCGGTTCTGACGCGTAATGGATTTCCACTTCTGAGAGTCATGCTGCGAAAAAGCCTGTAGTAATTTCTACCTGAGATTTAAGTTTAATTTTACATATTCCGTACACATAGTATTAAATGCCCCTAAAGTTTCCGGGGCGCTGTTTATCGGAGTTTCATGTGACGCGTATCTCCCTTGCCTTTATTACAGGCGCTGCATTGTTCGTGGGTTCTTTCTCGGCCGTTGCTGCAGATATGCAGCAGACAGACGTTTATGCTGCGGAACCCGCCAAGCCGGCTCGCAAGTATTTCTGGTCTGGCGACTGGTATCTCAAGGTGGGTGCTGCTGGCCTGGTTGCTCCGAAGTTCGAAGGTTCCAACAAGTATAGGTTTTCAGCGCAGCCTCTGATTTCGCTTGGCCGTCAGGGTGAGGCAGAACGCTTTTCATCGCGCAATGACAATGTCTCTTTTGCACTCATAGATCAGGATCGCTTCCGTGTTGGTGCTGTCGGTAAATTGATGTTCGAGCGCGACACCAAGATTGATGGTCTTCACGAAACCAAGTTCGGCGGCGAAGCCGGTGGTTTCGTCGATGTTTACCCAACTGACTGGCTGCGTGTCCGCGGTGAAGTGCGTCATGGTATTCGCGCGCACAAGGGTGTTGTCGCTGATGTTGCCGCCGATGCGTTCTATGACGTAACGCCTGTCGTTCGTGTTTCGGCTGGCCCGCGTGCAACCTTCGCCTCCAAGGATTACTTCAAGACCTATTATGGCGTAACGGCTGAGGAAGCTGTTGCATCGGGTGTGAAGGAATATCGTCCGGGTGGCGGTTGGGAATCGGTCGGTGTTGGCGGCGCCATCACCTGGAAAGCAACTGACAAGATCGATACCAGTCTGTTTGGCGAATATAGCCGTCTTCAGGGTCCGGCAAAGGATTCGAGCATCGTGAAGCAGCACGGTTCGCCGAACCAGTTTATGGTTGGCGTATCTGCGACCTATCGTTTCGATTTCTCGCTCGACTGATAAAAATCCGGTCAATCTGTAAAGTTTTCGGAGGCAGGGCTGCAAGTTTATTGCGCCCTGCCTCTTTATTCCTGCGAAGGTCATTGCTAAAAGCGTGCCCATGATGACGGATTTTCGGCACATCGGCACGGCTATACGAATTATTGGCCCGGCCTTCCTCTAAGCCTTGATGGCGCTGCTTTTAAGCGGCGCATGGCAGGAAGGTCCGGGAGCGACCGGCTGTGCCTCGCAGCCTCCTGAGTTTTCCCGGCTGCGTTTGGCAGCCTCCTGACCGTTCAAAGCATATTCCCCTCGTATCAAAACATGCGGGAATGACAGGCAAGCGTAAAATGACCGACAAGATCGATTATTCCAAAACCCTCAATCTGCCGCAGACCGAGTTCCCGATGCGCGCAGGCCTGCCGCAGCGCGAGCCGCTTTTTGTGCAGCGTTGGGAGGAAATGAACCTCTACAAAAAGCTGCGTGAAGACGCCAAGGACCGTCCGCTTTACGTCCTGCATGACGGCCCTCCTTACGCAAACGGCAATATCCATATCGGCCATGCGCTGAACAAGATCCTCAAAGATGTGATCACGCGCTCGTTCCAGATGCGTGGTTTCAACTCGAACTATGTTCCGGGCTGGGATTGCCATGGTCTGCCGATCGAGTGGAAGATCGAAGAAAAATATCGCGCACAGGGCAAAAACAAGGACGAAGTCGCAATCAACGAGTTCCGCAAGGAATGCCGTGAGTTCGCGGCGGGCTGGATCAAAGTCCAGTCGGAAGAGTTCAAACGCCTTGCAATCTGCGGTGATTTCGAAAACCCATACACGACCATGAACTTCCATGCGGAAGCGCGGATCGCTGGCGAACTCCTGAAGTTTGCTGTCACTGGCCAGCTTTATCGCGGCTCGAAGCCGGTCATGTGGTCGGTTGTCGAGCGCACGGCACTTGCTGAAGCCGAAGTCGAATATCACGACATCGAGTCGGATATGATCTGGGTCAAGTTCGCGGTAGCCGGAACTGGCGATCTGGCAGGCGCTTCCGTTGTTATCTGGACTACAACCCCTTGGACCATTCCGGGCAATCGTGCGGTGGCTTATTCCTCGCGCGTTGCCTATGGTCTGTACGAAGTTGTCGCTGCCGAGAACGATTTCGGTCCTCAGCCCGGCGAAAAGCTGGTTTTTGCTGACAAGCTTTCTGAAGAATGCGCCAAGAAAGCTAAGCTTGAGTTCAAGCGTCTGCGCGATGTCTCGAGCGAAGAACTTGCAGGAAATGAGCTTTCACATCCGCTTAAGGGCTTCGGCGGCGGATATGAGTTTGTAGTGCCGCTGGTTTCCGGCGACCACGTAACCGACGATGCCGGCACGGGTTTTGTTCACACCGCACCAAGCCACGGTCGTGAAGATTTTGAAGCCTGGATGGACAATGCTCGCGAGCTGGAAGCGCGCGGTATCGATCCAAGCATTCCTTTCCCGGTCGGCGATGACGGTTATTACACCAAGGATGCGCCTGGCTTTGGTCCGGATCGCGACGGCGGTGCCGCGCGTGTTATCGATGATAACGGCAAGAAGGGCGATGCAAACGAGGCTGTCATCAAGCAGCTCATCGCGCATGATAGACTTTTTGCACGCGGTCGTCTGAAGCATTCCTATCCGCATTCATGGCGCTCGAAGAAGCCGGTTATTTTCCGCAACACCCCGCAGTGGTTCGTCTATATGGACAAGAACCTCGGCGATGGAACCACGCTGCGTTCGCGCTCACTCAAGGCCATTGAGGAAACCCGCTTCGTTCCAGCTGCCGGTCAGAACCGTTTGCGCTCAATGATCGAAGGTCGCCCGGACTGGGTGCTTTCGCGTCAGCGGGCTTGGGGCGTACCGATCTGCGTTTTCGCGGATGAAGAAGGCAATATCCTGCAGGACGATGCCGTCAACAAGCGCATCCTCGAAGCTTTCGAGCAAGAGGGTGCTGATGCATGGTTTGCGGAAGGTGCGCGTGAACGCTTCCTCGGTAGCCGCGCAAATGAGGGCTGGACGCAGGTTCGCGACATTCTCGACGTTTGGTTCGATTCTGGTTCGACGCATACTTTCACGCTCGAAGATCGTGAGGACATGAAGTGGCCTGCCGATGTTTATCTTGAAGGGTCTGACCAGCACCGCGGCTGGTTCCATTCGTCGCTGCTGGAAAGCTGCGGAACGCGTGGCCGCGCGCCCTACAACGTTGTCGTTACCCATGGTTTCACCATGGATGAAAACGGCAAGAAAATGTCAAAATCGCTTGGAAACACTGTCACGCCGCAGGATGTGATCAAGGATTCTGGCGCTGACATCCTGCGTCTGTGGGTGATGACCACCGACTATTGGGAAGATCAGCGTCTCGGCAAGAATATCATTCAGACCAATATCGACGCCTATCGCAAACTGCGTAACACGATCCGCTGGATGCTTGGCACGCTCGCCCATGATCAAGGCGAAACCTTGCCTCACGCTGATCTGCCGGAACTCGAGCGGTTGATGCTGCATCGTCTTGCCGAACTCGATGAGGTTGTCCGCTCAGGCTACGACGCGTTTGATTTCAAGCGCATTGCCCGTGCATTGATCGACTTCATGAATGTCGAACTCTCGGCTTTCTACTTCGATATCCGCAAGGATGCTCTCTACTGCGATGCGCCGTCGAGTGTTCGCCGCAAGGCCGCCCTTCAAACTGTGCGGGAAATCTTCGTTCGCGTAACCACCTGGCTTGCGCCAATGCTGCCTTTCACCACGGAAGAAGCATGGCTTGACCGCTATCCACAGTCGACATCGGTGCATCTGGAGCAGTTCCGTGCGATTCCAGCTGAATGGCGCGATGACGTGTTGGCTGAAAAGTGGCGCAAGGTTCGTAATGTTCGCCGCGTTGTTACGGGTGCGCTGGAACTGGAACGCGCAGACAAGCGCATTGGTTCTTCGCTGGAGGCAGCTCCGGTTGTCCACATTACTGACAAGAGCCTCGCCGATTCGCTTGAAGGTCTGGATTTCGCTGAAATCTGCATCACCAGCGACATCTCACTTACAGATGCTGCAGCAACTGCTGAGGCTTTCACGCTTGATGATGTCAAGGGCGTTGCGGTCGTTCCTGTTCGTGCAGAAGGTGAGAAGTGCGCGCGTTCGTGGCGATACACAACCGACGTCGGTTCGGACGCGGAATTCCCGGAAGTCTCGGCCCGTGACGCGGCTGCGCTGCATGAATTGAAGGCTCTCGGACGGCTTTCAGCCTGATAATAATGCCCGGATGCATCGCGCGTCCGGGCTTTTTCACGACAGGGCTTGCCTTGATGAGTGAGAGCATGGTGAAATAGCGGTTAATATCGCGATTGCCCGTAGAGATGCTCTCATGTACAAGGCTCTCCTTGAGATAAACTTGCAATCTGCCTTGGAGTTGCCGGTTTCTTGCGGCAAGGGTGACAAAGAAGCCTTTGACGAAAAGAAAATCGACAGGCGTAAAAGAAGTGGCGCTAATGAAGATTGAAGGACGAGTTCTGGTATTGATGACGGCGGTTGCGGGTTTCGCACTGTCTGGATGTGTATCGTCGCCGACCTACGGAACCGACAAAACGGCGAGTGCGCAGCTCCTCGACGACATGTCGAACATGGCCAGCTTCGGTCAGGGCAAGAAAAAAGAACGCATCGATTACAAGCCGCGTCCTGATCTTGTGCGTCCTGCTCAGGGCGACAAGGGCTCGCTGCCTGCTCCGCAGGAAAGCGTTGCAAGCGCAGGTGATCCTTCGTGGCCAGAATCACCAGAGCAGCGCCGTAAACGTCTGCGTGATGAAATCACTGCAAATCGCGACAACCCGAACTTTGTTTCGCCTGTTGAACAGGACGTAGCGGTTGCCAATAATCTTCGGGCTTCTCTTCCAAGCGGTAACAGCCGTCGCGAAGACTATGAATCCCGTACGCCGACATTTGATCCAGCGAAAGTTGCTGAGCTGAAGAAGCAGCGTGAAGCGCAGACGC
This sequence comes from Brucella sp. NBRC 12950, assembly GCF_030268145.1. Classification (NCBI taxonomy): domain Bacteria; kingdom Pseudomonadati; phylum Pseudomonadota; class Alphaproteobacteria; order Hyphomicrobiales; family Brucellaceae; genus Brucella; species Brucella sp. NBRC 12950. The sequence goes on along the minus strand of NZ_BSQC01000011.1, from coordinate 35,139 downwards.
AAGGCTCGTCCACAACGCGCCGCTATCTCAGTGAACCGCCTCTCGGTTACCGTCAGCCCGCATCGACGGCAGCTGTGGGTGAATTGGGCCAGGATGAATCGCAGAAAGAACGCGAGCGTAAGAAAGCTGCTGGCGGCGGAAGTAAGAGCTGGCGTGATCTGCTTCCTTGGAACTAATACTATAGTATAATTTTTTAAAAATCAGAAAGCCGGAAGAAACAATCTTCCGGCTTTTTTTGTTATTTACTTCGCGGCTTGTCATTAAAATGACGTTGTTCTGTGACGGTTCTTTTCAAATATTAAATATTTTTAATGTTGGTTATTCTAACCAATATTTGATTTCAATCAACGAAACTATTCTGTCAGAGCGTATCCTGCTGCTTTTCGGAAACCAGGGTACAGTAATGGATAAAACAAATCAGATTTGGGATAGCCTCAATGGTTACGGCGTCATCAGTCGTGTGTTTCATTGGCTCATGGCCGTCCTTTTCCTTTGGCAATTCATATCTGCCATTCTGCGGGTTTTCATAAAGGATAGTGCAGCCTACGGTTTCTTTTGGTCTGCCCATCACACGATTGGCTTCTCCCTGTTGATACTTGTGTTGTTGCGTGGAGTGTGGGGTTTGCTGAACCTATCCAAGCGGCCACGAAAGCAGGGCGCGATAGGTCAGCTCGCCGCGGCGGGGCATTTGGTTATTTATATACTGATGTTTGCAGTTCCCGCGCTTGCGTTACTGCGCAGTTACGGGAGCGGTCGCGGGTTTTCTGCATTCGGCATCCAAGTTTTCCAACAGACTGGTGTGCAAAATGCTGCACTGACCGCACCAGGCAATGCGGCGCACGGTCTTCTGGGTTGGGTTTTGCTCGCTGTAATTGTTGGTCATGTGTTCATGGCATTGGTGCACCATTTTGCGCTGCGCGATAATACGCTGCGTCACATGACTGGTCGCCGTGTCGTTAATTAAGCTTGCCTACCGCTTCTCGCGAAAAAACTCTCTGAGCAGTTTCTGGGATTCTTCTTCGGAAAATCCGGCATAAACATCAGGCACGTGATGGCATGTGGGCAGCGTGTAAAAGCGTGGCCCATATTCAACACCACCGCCTTTTGGATCAGATGCACCGTAATAAAGCCGCCGAATACGAGCGAAGGAGATTGCTGCGGCACACATAGCGCAAGGCTCAAGCGTTACGTAAAGATCACAATCGGGGAGGCGTTCGGATTTGAGAAATTCGCCGGCATGTCGAATTGCAAGCACTTCCGCGTGGGCAGTGACGTCGTTCAACTCGCGGGTTCGGTTACCTGCGCTGGCGATGATTTCTCCTTCATGCACGATGACGGCCCCGATTGGCACTTCGCCACGCAGCGCTGCAGATTTGGCCTCTTGGAGGGCGATCTGCATTGGATTTACTGATATCTGGGATGAAATATCTGCATCCTTTTTCAAACCGACCTCATTTCATAGCCAAGATAGGGAAATTTCGCTCGCAAGCTAATGAGCGATTTGTTACTGCATAAGTCACGAAATCAAAACCGATTTACGAACGGATTTATACGGCGTTTTTGACCGGACAGCTCTTTCCCAGTTGAAAAGGGGCGAAAGACGACACGGCGGCGCTGCTGAAAGGCCAATACCAGATGAGCACAGAAGACGACAACAAAGGCGGTCGACGTCCCCCGCATGGACGTGGCGAAGGCCGCGGTGACCGCCCAAGCGGTACGCGTGGCGAACGCGGTGAGCGACGCTCCGGTCCCCGCGACGATAGTTTTCGCGACGGCAAGCCACGCGATGATCGACCGCGTCGTGATGACGATCGCGGAGCGCCGCGCAAATTCGGATCGCGTGCTCCGCAGGAGGGTGAAGATACCAGCGAGCGCATTGCCAAGCGTTTGGCCCGTGCCGGTATTGCTTCGCGCCGCGAAGCAGAGACCATGATTGCGGCAGGCCGTATTTCGGTGAACGGCAAGGTTCTCGACACACCGGCGATCAATGTAAAGCGCACGGATGTCATCACAGTCGATGGCAAGCAGTTGAAGCAGGCTGAGCGCACGCGGTTGTGGCTGTATCACAAGCCTGCGGGCCTTGTGACCACCAACCGTGACCCTGAGGGCCGCCCGACCGTATTTGAAGCGCTGCCTGCTGAAATGCCACGTGTGCTTTCTGTCGGACGTCTCGATATCAATACCGAAGGGCTGCTGTTGCTCACCAATGATGGTGGTCTGTCGCGTGTTCTAGAACTGCCGTCGACCGGCTGGCTGCGTCGCTACCGCGTCCGCGCCCATGGTAAGGTCACGCAGGTGCAGCTTGACGAGTTGAAAAACGGCATTGCCGTTGATGGCGTCTTTTATGGCAGTATCGAAGCGACGCTTGAGCGTGAGCAGGGTGCTAATGTCTGGATTTCGATTGGTCTGCGCGAAGGCAAAAACCGCGAAGTTAAGAACATTCTCGGCGCATTGGGCCTGACTGTTGGACGGCTGATCCGCGTTTCGTTTGGTCCCTTCCAGCTCGGTGATCTTGAAGAAGGTGGCGTGCGTGAAATTCGCGGCCGCATTTTGCGCGATCAGCTGGGTGAAAAACTCGTAGAAGAATCTGGCGCGGACTTCGATGCGCCAATTCTGAATGAATTCTCCAACACCGTTGTTCAGGGCCGTACTGCGCGCGAGATGGAACAGCGCGAGCCGCGTGAGCAGGAGGGCGAGTATCGCCGCCAGCCACGCGAGCGTGAATGGATTTCGAGCCAGCCTGAGCGCCGCAAGCTTCCAGAAAAGAAAGAAGACAAGATCGAACCGCGTCGTCGTGGTGGGGTGAATGTCTGGATGGCCTCCGGCGCACGCCCACAGGGTGAAAAAGCTGCAGCAGAAAAAGCCGCGCGTGCTACCGCTCGCGGTGAACGCGCAAACCGCTCTGAAGGCGATTTCAAGTCTCGTCCGCGTCGTTTCGAAGAAGGTGATCAGCGCCGTGATGAAGGCCGTGAAGATCGTCCGCGTCGTTTTGAGGGCCGTTCAGAAGGGCGTTCCGACAGGCCAGCGGGTCGTTCAGAAGGACGTCCTGCAAGCCGTAGCCCACGTGGTGAAGGTGATTTTCAGCAGCGCCCACGCCGTTTTGGGGATGGTGATCAGCGACGAGAAGAAGGTCGCGAGGATCGTCCGCGCCGTTATGAAGGTCGTTCTGAGGGTCGGCAAGAGGGTCGCAGTCCACGTCCGGAAGGCCGTGATGATCGCAAGCAGGAACGCCGTCCGGGTAAGCGCGAGCGCGCCGAGTTGAAGGCCGAAGGCGGTGAGAGATCATCGGGTGGTTATGAAGGTCGCAGCTTCGGCAAGCCTTCAGGTCCGCGTGGTGAAGGCCGTTTTGGCGCCGGAAACGCGGATCGTGGCCCGCGCAGTGGCGGACCACGTTCTGGCGAAGGTCGTAACCCGTCGAAGGGTCCAGGAGGGTTTGGCAAGGGTCCGGATCGTGGCGGTTCAGGCGGAAAGCCGAGCAATGGCCGGTCCGGCGATGGAAAGCCACGTGGTGGCAAGCCAGGGGGTAGCGGTGCGGATCGTCGGCGGTAAATTCCGCGGGCGCGCGCTCGTAACTCCTGCAACAAATGCGATCCGTCCAACGACGGATCGCACGCGCGAAAGCCTCTTCAATATTCTCGCGCATAGCTTTCCCGATAAGGTGGACGGCGGTCGCGTGCTGGATCTCTTCGCGGGAACGGGCGCGCTCGGACTCGAAGCGCTATCTCGCGGCGCTCGCTATGCGGTCTTCGTCGAAGAATCTGCGGAAGGTCGCGGCATTCTTCGACAGAACATCGAAGCTTTCGGTCTTCAGGGCCAGACCAAGGTTCTGCGCCGCGATGCTTGCAAGCTTGGTGAAGCGGGCACGATGGAGCCTTTCGATCTGATATTTGCTGATCCACCCTATGGTCGCCGCATGGGGGAAAAGGCTCTTTTATCTGCACTGGAAGGTAGTTGGCTTAATCCTGACGCACTTATCGTGCTTGAAGAGGAAGCGGAAGCATCGCTGGAACTGGATGAACGATTCGTCGTTCATGAAGAGCGGAATTATGGTGGCACCATTATCCGCCTCATCCAGTTGAAAGCGCATCCCGAAAAAGTGTGAAACGGTTTTCGGATAAGATGCGCAAAAGCAGATAATCAGGGCACCGATCTGATGAAGTCAGATCAAAATGGGCTCTGATCGGGATAAAAATATATCCGAACCCGGGCGACCGGTTTCGGAGACACATTGAATATAAATACAGGTCTTGCCGCTCGCCAGACATCTCATAGCTGTCAGGGCGGAATGAAACTGATTGGAGATGTCGTTTGGTGAATAACCCCTCACTCCGGCACTATTTGTTGTCCACCGCCCTTGGTTTGGCGCTGGCTCTGCCGCTTGCAACAGGTTCGGTCCGGGCGCAGACGCCTGCACCTGCTGTAGCGACTGAGGCTGCTAAGCCTGCAGAACAAGCAAATCTGCCAGAAATCACGAAATCTGAAGATATCAGCAGCTTCACGCTGGAAAACGGCCTCAAGGTCGTCGTTATTCCGGATCACCGCGCGCCGGTGGTCACGCAGATGATCTGGTATCATGTCGGTTCAGCTGATGAGGCTCCCGGTGAATCCGGCATTGCGCATTTTCTTGAACATCTGATGTTCAAGGGGACCAAGACCTATCCGGCTGGAGAGTTCTCCGCGAAGATTGCAGCGATTGGCGGTCAGGAAAATGCGTTTACCTCGTATGATTACACGGCCTATTTCCAGCGCGTTGCACCTGACGCGCTGGAAATGGTGATGGGATATGAATCGGATCGCATGGCCAATCTGGTTCTCGATGAAGAAGCCGTGACGACTGAGCGCGAGGTGATCCTTGAAGAGCGTCGTATGCGCGTCGATTCAAATCCCGCAGCGATGCTGATGGAAAACACCGATGCCGTGCTGTTCTACAACCATCCTTACCGTGTGCCGGTTATCGGCTGGCGACAGGAAATGGAAAAGCTCAGCCTGAAAGATGCGGTGGATTTCTACCAGCAATATTACACGCCGAATAATGCGACACTGGTTATTGCAGGTGACGTAACGCCGGAGCGCGTCCGTGATCTCGTTATGAAAACTTGGGCCAAAATCCCGAAGCGTGCTGATGTTTTGCCTCGTGAGCGCCCGCAGGAACCGGAAAAGCACGCAGCCCGCGTCGTGACGCTGCATGATGATCGTGTGAGCACACCGTCGTTCCGCATGTCATGGCTGGTGCCCTCTTATTCCAATGAGAAGCGATTCCCGGATGTGAAGGCAGGAGACGCGCCGGCACTCGACCTGCTGAGCGAAATTCTTGGCGGGTCACTGCGCTCGCGTCTTTATCAGGAACTGATCGTCAAGCAGGGCATCGCATCCAATACGGGTGCCAGCTATGATGGCGATCCGCTCGATGACGGCACATTCTCGGTTTACGGTTCACCGCAAAACGGCAAGACGCTGGCCGATGTTGAAAAGGCAGTTGATGCCGAAGTTGCCCGTATCATCAAGGAGGGTGTGACACAGACCGAGCTTGATCAGGCGCGCAATCGCTTTCTTAAGGCAGTGACATTCGCGCGGGACAGCCAGTCCGGTATGGCCCGGATTTATGGATCCACTCTCTCCATCGGCATGAGTATCGAAGATATTCAGAAATGGCCGGATGTGATCAAGGGTGTCACCGTCGAGCAGATCAAAGATGCGGCAAGCCGCTATCTGGTCAAGGACCAGTCGGTGACTAGCTATTTGCTGCCGCCAGACACAGAACCTGAAAACGCACGCGAAAATCCGAATGCTGCCGCTGGCAATAACGAGAATGGCGCGGGAGGAGCAATCCAGTGAGCAAAGCTATTGCGTTGAACGTTAATCGTGCAAAGACTGCGATGATGGCACTTGCAACATCGATGATGTTGCTCATCATTTTAAACCTGCCTGCAAATGCTATAGAAATTCAGGAGGTTGTCTCACCAAAGGGCATAAAAGCCTGGCTGGTTGAGGACAATTCTGTCCCACTCGTTTCGATGCGCTTCTCGTTCAAGGGAGGCACATCGCAGGATCCGGGTGGCAAGGAAGGTCTTGCCAATCTGATGACCGGCCTGTTCGACGAAGGTGCGGGCGATCTCGATTCTGACAGCTTTCAGGAGCGCATCGATAATCTCGGTGGTGAGATGAGCTTTACAGCTTCCCCTGATTCTGTTTCGGGTAGCATCCGTATGTTGGCTGAAAACCGCAATGCTGTCAGTGATCTTCTGGCGTTGGCCGTTAACAAACCGCGCTTCGATCAGGATGCAGTTGATCGCATTCGCCAGCAGGTTGTTGCGAGCCTTGAGGCCTCGCAGCGTAACCCCTCGACGATTGCGTCGCGCAAATTCTCGGAAGTCTTGTACGGTAATCACCCGTATGGTCGTCCAGATGAAGGTACGGTCAAATCGCTGCAGTCGATCAGCCGCGAAGACCTCGCCACATTCCATCGCAAGAACTTCGCCCGTGATCGCCTGACGGTTGGTGTTGTCGGCTCGATCAACGCCAAGGATCTGGGTGAGATGCTGGACAAGGTGTTTGGCGACTTGCCTGCAAATGCAGAACTGGTGCCGGTGCCGGATGCGAAACTCGCGCTCGGTACGACAACGAGCCTCAGCTTTGATATGCCGCAGACATCGATCAGCTTTGTCTATCCGGCAATCCCGCGCAAAGATCCTGAGTTCTTTGCAGCCTATCTGATGAATCATATTCTTGGCGGTGGCTTCACCTCGCGTCTTTATGCGGAAGTGCGTGAAAAGCGCGGCTTGGCTTATTCCGTCTCATCATCGATGGCGCTGCGCGACCACGTATCGGCACTCACTATTTCAACGGCGACCCGCCCTGAAAAGGCACAGGAATCGCTTAAGATCATCCGTGAGCAGGTTTCAGCAATGGCAAATGACGGTCCAACAGAAGCTGAACTTGAAGCTGCCAAGAGCTATCTCAAAGGCTCTTATGCGGTGAATAATCTCGATTCTTCTGTATCCATTGCCGACACGCTTGTTGGTCTGCAGGAAGCTGGTCTTGATCGTGAATATATCGATAAGCGCGCTGAATTGATCGATGCGGTGACGCTCGATCAGGTGAAGGCTATTGCCAAAAAGCTTCTGGAAGCAGAACCTGCAATTCTGATCTTTGGGCCTGCGCAGTCCTAACACATAGGCAAAACAAATATTGGAGCGCGCCATGGAAGCGCTCCAATACGCCGTGAGGAAAACTTCATGGATATAAGCATTCCCACATCTCCGCGTATTGCGGTCGCTTTTGGCGGCGGCGGTGCTCGCGGTATCGCGCATATCCATATTGTAGAAGTTCTCGATGAACTCGGCATTAAGCCGGTGGCCATTGCCGGTTCGTCCATCGGTTCGATTGTCGGTGCGGGAATGGCAAATGGCATGAGCGGCAATGAAATTCATGAATATATGGCGGCGATTTTTAATCGCCGATCGGAAGTCGCGCGCCGTATGTGGCAAGCGCGGCCTGAACGCTGGGTGGAGTTGCTGAAAGGCGGCTTCCGCGTCAGCCAGTTCAACATTGAAAAGATTTTGGAAGTTTTTCTTCCTGCTTCTCTGCCGGAGAACGTGGAGGAGTTGAAAATCCCAATGGTCATCACGGCGTCGGATTTTCACGCGGCACTTGAGTTACACATCGATGAGGGCGATCTGCGCTCGGCGATTGCTGCTTCTTGCGCCATTCCACCTGTTTTCCGGCCAGTGCGTCGTGGTGGACGCATTCTGGTTGATGGTGGATTGCTCAATCCGGTTCCGTTCGATCTTTTGTTCGATAAGGCCGATATTGTTATCGGCATTGATGTTGTCGGAGCGCCTGTTGGCCCGGATGACTACATGCCGACAACGATTGAAGCGGTGATGGGAGCAAACCAGCTCACCATGTGTTCGATTATAGAGAACAAATTCCGCAATCGTCCGCCGCATATTTTCCTGCGTCCGAATGTTGAACGAATTGGCTTGCTCGACTTTCTGAAATTCGAGCAGATCCTTTCCCAAACCGTTGATATCCGGGAAGAATTGAAGCTCGCGCTCGATGCGGTTTTAAGCGACAAGGGAACAGCGGTTGCATCGTGAGCTCATTCGGCGGCAACAGCCGTTGAGGGCGTGCCTTCATCAACATTGGCAACTGCATCGATATTGTCTCCGGCCTTATCGATACGCTGGCCTTCGCGGGATGGCTTCATCAAAGGCTCTGGCGTTACCGGTTTATTGAACAGCAGATGACGTCCAGCCAAAATGCCTTCCGAAGCCTGAACATGTAATCGGTCTTCGTCACGCTGCCTGACATCTTCACGAATAGCGTAGGCGTTGGCTTCAGACAGACCGAGACCTTCCAACGTGCGCTGACCAAAAAGCAGACCTGATTCAAAGGTTTCACGCAGTTCATATTCGACGCCCTGCGCACGAAGCTGGAGCGTATGTTCACGATCATAAGATCGCACGAACAAGCGCACATCGGGATATTCCGACTGGATCAGATTGACGATCCGGTTGGTTATTTCCTTCTTATGAGTACAGACAGCAACAATCTTGGCGTGGCGAATACCTGCGGCTTCAAGCACATCCTTACGCGTGCCATCGCCAAAATAGATACGGAAGCCGAACTTACCTGCAGCTCTCACACGATTGGGCGAGTTGTCGATCACGGTTACATCGATGCCCCCAGCAAGCAATATCTGCGCGGAAATCTGCCCATAACGTGAGAAGCCGATCATCAGAACGTCGGAGCCTGCGCCTTCGAAATTCTCTTCGATGACATCTTCAGGCTTGTCCTTGATGAGGAGTTTAGTTCCAATAGCGACCGAAAGCGGCGTCAGAGCCATAGAAACGGTGACGGCTGCGACCAGCTCTGAACTTAGTGCATTGGAGATCACTGCAGCGGCGGCTGCAGCCGAGAACAACACAAAGGCAAACTCACCGCCTTGTGGCAGCAAAAACGCAACGCGAACCGCGTCGTTGTGGTTGGAACGGAAGATCCTGCACAGCACATAGATAATTGCCGCTTTAACGATCATGAAGATGGGAACTGCAATCAGGATGGTCTGCCAGTATTGCAGTATGACGCTAAGATTGAGCGACAAACCCACAGCGACAAAGAACAAGCCGAGGAAGATGCCACGAAATGGTTCGATGTCGGCTTCCAGTTCATGGCGGTATGATGATTCTGCCAGCAGGACACCAGCGATGAACGCCCCCATAGCCATGGACAGACCCGCCGATTCAAGGAGGCTTGCAGAGCCAAGTACCACGAACAGTGCGGCGGCGATCATCACCTCGCGCGCGCCAGTGTTGGCGATAATCCGGAACATTGGATTGATCAGATACCGACCTGCTATAACAAGGGCCGCAATCGCCGCAATTGCTGTTGCTAGATGAAAGCCCGCAGTCATTTGCGAGGGTTCGTTGGGCGAGAGGACAGGAATGATCGCAAGGATCGGGACGATCGCGAGATCCTGAAACAACAGGATTGCGAATGCACGCTGTCCATGTTTCTGATTGGTCTCAGCGCGGTCTTCCAGAACTTGCATGGCGAAGGCTGTTGAGGAAAGTGCAAGCCCAAATCCGACAATTATGGCCGCTCCGGTGTTCAATCCGGCAAGGTGTGTACCGAGCGCTGCCAATGCTGCTCCGGTCAGCAAAACCTGGGCTGCACCAAGGCCAAAAATAGAGTGTCGTAAAGCCCATAGTCGCGAAGGCTTCAATTCAAGGCCAATGACAAACAGGAGAAAGACGACGCCGAGTTCCGAAAAATGGAGCAATTCCTCGCCGTCTGAGATCAGACGCGCCACTGGACCAATGACGATGCCTGCTGCCAGATAGCCGAGAACTGTTCCAAGCCCAAGCCGCTTGAACAAAGGCGCTGCAATAATAGCGCCCCCCAGAATCATCAAAGCCTGTAAGTATAGACTTCCGCCCGTTGCGACCATTTTATGCTCTTGGAATTATAAGAATGAATGGGCTTGCCTTGAAGCCCGAGGATTTCGAAAATATAGGAGTAGGATATGGCTCTAATCAGTCCGATGTCGATGAATTTGACATAATTTTTTACAAATTCCGATTACGACTGTTTACATAGCGTGGCTCCTTTTGGTGCATTCTTAGCCTTTTAATCTTGGATTATATAATGATTTCAGTTAATTCGCCGGGTAATTTTGTAGACCGAGCAGCGCAGTTGGTTGCTGCCGCAAAGCGCGCGGGCGCTGATCATGCTGACGCAGTTGTGATCCGGGCCCGATCTGTCAGCCTGTCTGTTCGCCTTGGCAAGGTTGAGGGAACCGAATCGTCGGAGAGCGATGACTTTTCGTTGCGTGTTTTTGTTGGTCGCCGCATTGCCAGTGTGTCTGCAAATGCCGGTAGCGATCCCGACCGCTTGGCTGAGCGTGCTGTCGCGATGGCGCGTGTTGCGCCGGAAGATCCGTATGAGCAACTGGCCGATTCTTCGTTGTTGGTCAGGCAGCTGCGCGACCTTGATCTTTTTGACACAACGCAAATCGATACCGCGCGTCTGACGGCTGACGCGCTTGCCACGGAGGAGGCGGCGCTTGCGGTCCCGGGTGTCACCAATTCCGGCGGAGCGAGCGCATCGAGTAGTATGGGCGGTCTTGTGTTGGTTACCTCTTCGGGCTTTTCAGCCGAATATGCGGCGACGCGCTTTGGCCGTTCGGTCTCCGCAATTGCCGGTGAAGGCACGAAGATGGAGCGAGACTATGATTTCAGTTCCCGTCTTCATTTTGGTGACCTTGATGATCCAGCCGTTATCGGTCGGCGCGCTGGTGAACGGGCTGTGCGACGGCTGGGCGCGCGACAGGCGAAAACTGGTTCCGTCAATGTGGTTTTCGACCCGCGCCTGGCACGCGGTATTGCCGCTCATCTTGCAGGTGCTATCAATGGTGCATCGGTCGCACGCAAGACCAGCTTTTTGCGTGATAGCCTTGGCAAGCAAGTTTTGAAACCGGGTATCAACGTTACCGATAATCCGTTGCGAGTTCGTGGTTCTTCATCGAGGCCATTTGATGGCGAAGGAATTGAAGGCCAACCGCTTACTATGGTGGAGAACGGCGTGCTGAACCATTGGCTTCTTTCTGGTTCAAGCGGCCGTGAGCTTGGTTTGATTGGCAATGGCCGTGGCGTTCGTTCTGGTTCAGGCGTAACACCAGCCTCAACGAATTTTGCAATTGAACCCGGAAGTGCCACGCCGCAGGAACTGATCGGGGATTTGGGCAGTGGGTTTTATGTGACCGAAGTTTTTGGACAAGGGGTCGACATGATCACTGGTCAATATAGCCGTGGCGCATCGGGCTTCTGGATAGAGAATGGCGAGTTGGCATATCCTGTCAGTGAAGTCACGATTGCATCTAATCTCAAGGATATGTTTCTTAATATGACGCCTGCATCCGATATTGATCGTAATTTCGGAATGACTGCGCCCACTTTGGTGATTGAAGGCATGACCCTTGCTGGAAATTGAGAAGAGAAGGGATATCCAGAACGAACTTGACCTCCTGCGTCATGCGGCACGCGAGGCTGGCCGCATCGCAATGCGTTATTTTGGACGATCGCCGGAGGTCTGGCTGAAAGACGGGCTATCGCCTGTGAGTGAAGCTGATCTTGCGGTTGATCGCTATCTAAAGGACGCGCTCCTCGACGCGCGACCGGACTATGGCTGGATTTCTGAAGAAACCGTTGATGAGCGTGTTGCTGCACAACGACGACGCGCTTTCGTGATCGATCCCATTGATGGCACACGCGCCTATATTGGCGGCAAAGCCCAATGGTGCGTCAGCCTGGCCATTGTGGAGGATGGAAAGCCGATAGCCGGTGTTTTGCAGTGTCCGGTGCTCAGCGAAGTCATTGAGGCGGGAAAAGGATTGGGTGCTTCACAAAATGGTTTGCCGATTCACACCCGCTTACCGGTAGGTGGAGAGAAGATTGCGCTGGCCTCAGCAAAAAGAATGGCCGAAACTCTGCCAGATGGTTGGCGTGATCGCGTGATTTTGCATCCTTATGTACCTTCTCTGGCGTATCGTATTGCGATGGTTGCGCGCGGTGATATTGCCGGCACCTTCATTCGGCCAAATTCGCATGATTGGGACTTGGCTGCTGCTGATCTCATCTTAAGTGAGTCGGGTGGGGCGCTTTTGACTGATAGTGCTGAGCCACTCATTTACGGCGGCGTGACATTGCAGCATGGTGCGCTGGTAGCTTCCAGCGGAAACCTTTTGCAGGAAATGTTGAGTGTTGTCGTGGACTGGCCATTGAGCTAATCATGCGGCGAACAGATTTGTTTCAAGGAATAATGTTATGAGTGCCGAAGGCGACAAAAAGCAACTTCTTCATCTGGTGTTTGGCGGTGAGCTGACCAAGCTCGGAACCGTTCAGTTCCGCGATCTCGATAATCTCGATGTCGTTGGGATTTATCCGGACTACGAATCTGCGAAGACAGCTTGGAAGTCCAAAGCACAGCAGACCGTTGACAATGCGCATATGCGTTATTTCATTGTGCATTTGCACCGCTTGCTAGACCCCGAAGGCGTAGATCTTAAGGCAGAATAGAGCCTTTGTCTGCGCTGCGCGAAGATCATATGGCCCAGGAAAAAGAACCAGTTGAGAAGACCAGTGTGCGTGTCCGGTCAGAAAGTGCTGGTAAGCGTTTGTGGCGTCGCGTTCGTGGCCCAATCGCGCGTTCTGCTTTCACCCGCTCAGCATTGGTGCACCTGATTTCAGGCTATATGAAATTCGTGAAGGCGACCAACCCTTTGATAAAGGGCTCTGCCGATCCCAGCGTCTTTCTGCTGGAAAATAGCCCTTCAATCGTTACCTTTTGGCATGGCCAGCACATTATGGCTGCTGCCGTTCGGCCGCGTAATCTTGAGGTCGTGGCCATGTTCTCCCGGAGTGCAGATGCTGAGCTGAATGCGCGGGTTGCAGAAAAGTTCGGATTTATAACTGTTCGAGGTTCCGGTGGTCGGGGTGAAGGTAACTCCGCGAAAAAGGGTGGTGCGCGCGCACTGCTCACGCTCAAAAATGCACTTAAAAAAGGGCAGTCGGTTTCGATGATCGCCGATATAGCTCATGGTACTGCGCGGGAAGCAGGCGACGGAATTATTTTGCTGGCCAAATTATCAGGTCGGCCGATTATGCCTTGCGCTTACGCGTTTTCTCGCAATCATGTGCTCCGCAAGACATGGGACAAGACGACAATTCCGTTGCCTTTCGGTCGTTCGACGATCGTGTATGGAGCGCCGGTGTGGGTGAATGCAAATGCCAATGAGGCAGAATTGGAAGATAAGCGCATGGAACTGACACGCCAGCTCAATGACGCGACGACCAAGGCTTATGCCGCATTGGAGGCATACAAATGAGTGCAGGTTGGGCACGAAGCATGTTGTCGGCCTATCGTATGCTCGGCTCTGCCGCCTATCCTTTCATCGGGCCTTATATTTCTTATCGTGCCGCTCGGGGCAAGGAGGAACGTGGGCGCCGGGGCGAGCGATATGGTAAGACTTCGATTGCAAGGCCACAGGGCCCTGTCATCTGGGCTCATGCAGCGAGTGTGGGTGAATCGGTCGCCATGGCGCCACTGATTGAAAGCATCGCGGCCACTGGGATCAAGGTCGTTATGACGACGGGGACGGTGACATCAGCCAAACTCGTGTCAGACCAGTTGGGACAGCAGGTCATTCATCAGTATGCCCCACTTGATCTGCAGCCAGCTGTCAACAACTTCCTCAATCACTGGAAGCCAGACCTTGCAATCGGATGTGAATCGGAAATCTGGCCCGCGACCGTCCTCTCTCTTGGCGCGCGTCATATACCGCAGGTCCTTGTCAATGGGCGCCTGTCGGATCGCTCCTTTGCAGCCTGGCAGAAGCGGCCAGAACTAGCTGAAGCACTGTTTGAAAAATTCGCCTATGTAATCGCTCAGTCTGAACTTGACGGGGATCGTTTCAGAGCCCTGGGCGCCCGTCCGGTAAGCGTCTCGGGTAACCTTAAGGTCGATACGGCTCCAGCCGCGGCTGATCCGGTGGCATTGGCGACTTTCCAGCGCCAGATCGGTGGGCGACGCAGCTGGGCGGCAATATCCACGCATGATGGTGAAGAAGAAATTGCCGCCGAAGTGCATCAGATGCTGAAAGTCCGCTACCCGCATCTGCTTACCATCATTGTTCCACGCCATCCGAACCGTGCTCCAGAGATTGAAGCAATGCTGAGTGCAAAAGGTTTGAAGGTTGCAGCACGCAGCAGGGGCGATGTGATCGATGCGCAGACTGATGTTTTGCTCGGTGATACGATTGGTGAAATGGGGTTGTATCTACAGTTAACGGAAATTGCGTTCATCGGCAATTCGCTGACCAAGGAAGGCGGGCATAATCCACTAGAGCCCGCCATGATGGGGGTAGCCGTACTCACCGGTAAAAACGTCCAGAATTTTCGCGAATCTTTCCAGCGCCTCATCAAAAATGGTGGTGCGCGCGTGGTGAAGGACCGCAACATGCTTGCGGGCGCGATAAACTTCCTTTTCAATAATCCGCAACATCTGCGCAACATGGTCAATGCTGGTGCTAATACTGTCGCAGATATGCGTGGCGCACTTAATCGGACCTTGAGTTCACTTGAACCGTTTATTCAGCCACTGGTGCTCCAGGCTCAATTGCCCGTCAACCGCGATGAAGCGCGGTTCATTCACGGCGGCATCTGAGTATGGTGAGCGAGGCACCTTCCTTTTGGTGGGATAGGCCCAACTGGCGTGCCTTTGCACTGGCGCCATTATCCTGGATTTACGGGACAGTTGCAGCTCGCACACTTCTTAAATCAGACCCACCCAAAATTCCTGCCCCTGTTCTTTGTATTGGCAATTTTACAGTCGGTGGAGCGGGAAAGACTCCGACTGCGATTGCCTTTGCCAAAGCCGCCAAGCAGCGGGGCCTTTCTCCGGGCATCGTTTCACGTGGCTATGGGGGCAGTTACAAGGGGCTGCATATCGTTGATCCGACCATCGATAGCGCCCGACACGTTGGAGACGAGCCGCTGCTGCTTGCAAGACACGCTCCGGTTGCGCTTTCCCCCGATCGGCTGAAATCGGCAATGGAATTGTATCAGCGTGGATGCGATTTCATCATTATGGACGACGGCTTCCAAAGTGCGCGCTTACATACGGACTTTTCACTTCTGGTTGTGGATTCAATGCGCGGAATTGGCAATGGCAAAGTGATCCCGGCCGGCCCACTACGCGCTCCTATGGTCGATCAGATGCGCAAGACGGACGCAGTTTTGCGAATCGGGAAAGGTACGCAAGCAGATTTCGTCATTCGACAGGCCTCCCGTGCGGGGCGTGCTGTTTATGAGGCGGAATTGCGGCCTTCATCATCGGCTAAGGTTGCAGGTAATCGGTGGCTGGCATTTGCGGGGATCGGAAATCCCTCCAAGTTTTTCGCCAGTGTGCAGCAGGCGGGTGGTGAGGTTGTGGAGGGAAGAATCTTCCCCGACCACTATAGCTACCTGCCGGAAGATTTGGCTAAGCTGATGGAGAGAGCCGACACGCTTGGCATTAATCTTATTACGACAGCCAAAGACCATGTTCGCCTTGTGACGATGAGCGACGTTCCAAATCGGCTCCTACAAATCTTGGCTGTGCTAGACGTCGAGCTGGCTTTTGAACGCAAAGATGCCGTCGACCACATTCTTGATATGGCCATTGATCGCTACAGGGCACGAACGCTTCAAAGCGCTACACAATAGGTGTGAGCGGATTTACTCGCCACATCAACGTTTCGACTGAGCGGCTATCCTCTTCAAAACAGGAGCTGCTCCAAGTCATTCAAGCCTTTTTTCGGCTGCGCAGTTCAGGGTGGAGTTCCAATTCACGCTCATAGGATATGAGGCCCGTTGCGTAAGCTTCTTGGCGCGCAACGCTCCAATATTTCAGTTCATCGAGTGGAATCTGCGCATTTGTAACGGCGCACACGACGTAGGAGCCATGCTTGACGATTTCAAAATCGCCATCGAGATAGCGCAGGACTGCTTGTGACGAGCGAGGGGTTTCAAATTTGTTCATTCTCTAATTCCTTGATGCCAGAAAATTCTAGCGCCTTCCAAACAATCGTTCAATATCGGTGAGTTTAAGCTCGATATAGGTGGGGCGGCCGTGATTGCATGTGCCGGAGCCTGGTGTTGCTTCCATTTCGCGCAGAAGTGCATTCATCTCTTCGGGCTTCAAGCGACGTCCTGAGCGCACAGAACCATGGCAAGCCATTGTAGCGGCGACGTGGTTGAGCATCGCTTCGAGCCCATCAGTCGTATCATGTTCAGCAACTTCATCGGCCAGATCGCGAATAAGCTGCTGCACATTCGTTTCCCCCAGCATAGCTGGCGTCTCCCGGACGGCGATCGCGCCAGGGCCGAATTGCTCAATCAGGAGACCGAACCGTGACAAGGTTTGAGAATTTGCCGCGAGCCGCTCGGCATCTTCATCTGGCAGGTCAACGATCTCGGGAATCAGCAGCATTTGTCCTGCTATCGGACGTGTGTGCAATGCGTTCTTCAAAGCCTCATAGACGAGCCGTTCATGAGCGGCGTGCTGATCCACAATCACCAGACTGTCCTGGGTCTGTGAGACGATGTAATTTTCGTGAATTTGTGCCCGCGCTGCTCCCAAAGGTTTTTGCAGCAACTCGACCGAAGCTGGTGCGATTGCTGCGCGCGCATCCGCATCCGGCATTGTTATGCTGGCGATGGTTGCTTGTACCTCTTTGGGAGAGGCAAACGGGCCGTCAAACTCGAGGGGTTTATGTGCTGGATGAGCGGTCTGGGGCGACCACTCGGTTCGCCGAGTAGAGGTTGCTGAGGGTCGCCATGATGCAGCCGCGTAATTGTTGGTTGCAGGGCGCGGCTGTAATCCTTCAGCACGAAAGGCCTGCAACATAGCATCTGTGCCGCTGGTTGCAGGGCGTATGCCGGATTGCGAAAGCGCCTGCTTGATTGCGCCGACGATAAGGCCACGCACCAAACCTGGATCCCGGAAACGTACGTCCGCCTTGGCGGGATGCACGTTGACGTCGACCAGTGCTGGGTCAAGCGTAAGAAAGAGGACTGCGACGGGATGGCGGTCACGAGCAATGACGTCGGAATAAGCACCGCGCAGCGCACCAAAAATCTGCTTATCGCGTACGGGGCGGCCGTTCACATAGGCAAATTGATGCAATGCGTTGCCGCGATTGAAGGATGGGATGCCGGCAAATCCGGCCAGCTTGATACCGTCGCGTTCAGCATCAATATGCAGTGCATTTTCAGAAAACTCTTTGCCAAGAATCTGCCCGATCCGATCAAGCGTTGCTTGGATGCCAGTGCCAGTTGCTGGAAGTTCAAGCGGCGTACGGTCGGTTCCTGCCAGTGAAAATCGGACGTGCGGAAACGCGATCGCGATGCGCTTGACCACATCGGTTATCGCTGTGGCTTCTGCACGATCCGTTTTCATGAATTTGAGGCGGGCAGGGGTCGCGTAAAACAGGTCGCGCACTTCCGCAATAGTACCGCGATTGAGTGCGGACGGGCGAGGGCCTTCCAGATAGCCACCGCTCACAGCGACTTCGAAACCCGATTCTGCGTCTTGCGGGCGAGACTTCAGCACGAGTTTTGAAACCGAGCCAATCGATGGCAGCGCTTCGCCACGAAAGCCCAGTGCACGGATATCGTGCACATCATCGGTCAGCTTCGAAGTGCAATGGCGAGAAACTGCAAGTGGCAGTTCATTAGGTGGAATACCAGAGCCGTTATCCGTGACGCGCAAAAGCGTTTTGCCACCGCCGGCCGTTACCACCTCGATACGGGTGGCGCCCGCATCTATGGCGTTTTCGACAAGCTCTTTGATTACGCTGGCAGGGCGTTCAATCACCTCGCCAGCGGCAATCTGGTTGATAATGGTTTCGCTTAAGTGCTGGATCGTCATCGGACGACTATAGCGGATTCGCGTGATCGAAAAACTGCCATTCGTCGATCATCCGGATCACAATTCGCCGAGCCATTTGGGGTTAGGTGCGGCCGTAGACGTCTTCAAAGCGAACAATGTCATCTTCTCCGAGATATTCGCCACTTTGCACTTCAATAAGCACCAGTGGCAAAATGCCCGGATTCTCGAGGCGGTGTTTAAAACCGCAGGGGATGTAGGTGGATTGATTATTGGTCAGAAGAATCTCGCGCTCACCGTTGACAACCTTAGCGGTTCCAGAAACCACGATCCAGTGTTCGGAACGATGGTGATGGGCCTGCAGGCTCAGTCGGCGACCTGGCTTAACTTCGATCCTTTTGATCTTAAAACCAGCGCCTTCCTCCAGAACCGTATAGGTACCCCATGGACGGTGTGCCGTGCGATGCAGTTTGGCCGCTTCATGGCCCTGCGCACGCAATTTATTGAAGACCTTTCGAACATCCTGTGCCTTGTCGCGATGGGCGACCAGCAGCGCATCAGGTGTGTCCACAACAAGCAAATCGTGGACGCCAACGAGGCTGACGAGGCGTGTTTCGGAAAGCACGAAGCTATCTGTTGTATCTTCTAGAACCGTTTCGCCGCGCAAACGATTGCCTTCAGCGTCAGGCGTAATCAGGTCCGCCATTGCAGCCCATGATCCAATATCGGACCAACCGCAGGATACAGGAACACAGGAAATATTGTCCGCTTTTTCCATCACTGCATAGTCGATGGAGATGGCAGGTGTTGCAGAAAACTGGTCTTTCGGAATTTCCAGCGTTCTGGTTTCTCCGTTAACGCCTCGGCGGGAGTTCTCAAGGGCAGATCTTGCACCTGCAATGACGTCTGGTGCATGGCGCTGCATTGCCTCGATCATTGTTTCGGCCTTAAAGCAGAACATTCCCGAGTTCCAGAAATAGCGGCCGCTTTCGACATATGACTGTGCAGTAACAGCATCAGGCTTTTCGACAAAACGCTGCACATCGCTGCCTTCGACTTCTATATAGCCGAAACCTGTTTCAGGGTGATTTGGTACGATTCCGAAAGTCACGATTCGACCTGCATCGGCAAGTTGGCGCGCTTCAATGACGGCTTGTGCAAACGCAGCTTCATCTTCGATCAAATGGTCTGCAGGCATGATTAGCAAAGTAGCATCTGGGCCATAGGTCGATGCGGCCTGAAGTGTGGCGAGTGCGACTGCTGGCGCAGTGTCGCGACCCAGCGGTTCAAGTAGAAACGTATTTTCGATCTTGCGCGCGCCAGCACCAGAATAGGCATCGAGTGTCAAGAAAAGAAAATCGCGATTGGTGACAGTGAGGATCTGATCGGCATCTTCGAGATGAGATGCACGCGCATAGGTTTTGCCGATCAATGTACCTCCGTTTGGCAGTTCGATGAACGGCTTCGGATGTGCGTCGCGCGAAAGTGGCCATAGTCTGGAGCCTGAGCCACCGCTAATTATAACCGGAATAAAGCTCATTTGCTGTTAGCATCCTTTGTTGCGTTACGGGCTATATCAAGTCCCAAGGTCAATAGTTTTGCGGCTTGTTGTTCGTCGGAAGCTTCGACATAACAACGAAGTTCCGGAGCGTTTCCTGACGCACGGTAATGAACCGCATTGCCTGATGCGAAAAATAGCTTCACGCCGTCGATCGTTTCAAGCCGGACAACATTCTCGCCTGCTGGGAACAGCATAGCCCGTGCATCTTCCTGTGTGATAACAGAAAGAAAGGCGGCACTTTTTTCTTGCGGAACGTCCTGCAAGCGGTCACTCAAAGTAATACGGAAGCCATAGCTTTTAGCGATTTTGGAAAGAGGCTGCTGCGTTTCTTTGATTGTACAAAGACAAGCCAGAATAGGCAAAAGCGCGTCGCGTGTCGCAAGGCTAGACAGCCTATGGCCTGATCTTTCAAGGGGGCTTCCTAAAAGCACGCCACCATTGGCTTCAAAGCCGATTACAATATTGGCCTTTTCACGCTGCGCCTGTTCCATCCCTGCAATGACATAGGGGGAACCGACGCGGGTGCGCAAGACACGGGCGAAGCTTGCGCATTCCTCCAGTGCTGAATTCGACGTAACAGGCGTGACAATTGTATCAGCTGCCGCCCATGTAGCTGTAATCGCGCCCACAAGGTCTCCGCGCACGAAGTCGCCATGTTCGTCAGCAATCAATGGGCGATCCGCATCTCCGTCGGTAGATACTATAGCGTCGTAACGATCGTTGTCTGCCCAGTCTGCAAGGGCCTGAATGTCTTCAGGACGCAGCGCTTCGGTATCGACAGGCACAAAGACATCCGACCGGCCGAGAGCCACTGCATCGGCACCCAGCGCGCTGAGAACTTTCATCAGAAGATCACGTGCGACGGATGAATGCTGATAGACGCCGACCCTCAATCCCGAAAGGCTGTTTGATCCCAAAAGCTCGGTATAGCGCTTTTCGTAAGCACCTATCGCATCCGTGCCTGACTGCGGATTTGTTTCTTTGCGTGGTGCCATACCGGCAGGTAGCTTTTCGTAGGCCTCACTGATCGCGGATTCGTCATTCTTATCAATCTCGCCATCGCGACGATAGAATTTAAGGCCGTTGCGATCATCGGGGATATGGCTGCCCGTTATCATGATGCAGGGTGCGTTCTGCGAAATCGCGAAATAGCTGAGCGCTGGAGTGGGAAGCACGCCGCAATCGACGGGCTCGAAACCAGCATCTTCGATCGCGCCCATTGCAAGGGCCGCAATGTCTGGGCTGGACGGTCGCAAATCCTGGCCGACGAAAACCTTGTCGCCTGAAAGGAGGCTGCCCTTAGCTGCCAACATTTTAACGAACGCCATCGAATAGGAATAGGCAGGCAATCCGTTGAGCTCGGTTGCTAAGCCTCGAAGGCCGCTCGTGCCGAATTTGAGGGAAGTGCCTGTCATGCCGTGCGTGATCCTGGTTGATGATGAAATCGATCTACTGCCACTTTTCCTATCGCGTATATTGTAGACCGTTTCAATTGCTGCGTTTTGACGTGGTTATTGTAAGCTTTCAGCCTGGAGGATTGCTCTGGTTGCGGCGGTTGGCTCCTTTATTCGTTCCAATGAAGCGTCACTCTTAAACATAGTCCCGGTGAGCCGGCAGATTAAGGTCTGGTAAGCTTTCAGCCTGCACCACTGCACGGGCAACGGCTTGTGCCATCACAGTGGCGGCAATCGCGCCAATAGCGGTTACATCAGCTTCAACACCAGTTGCCTTACCTGTCGAGAGCGCAAAGATTGTATCGCCATCCCACATTGTGTGGATGGGGTTAATCGTTCGCGCAAACCCGTCATGCGCCATACCGGCAATTTTCTTTAGTTCTGCCTTACTGAACGGAACATTGGTCGCAATCGCTCCAATCGTGGTATTGGCGCCCCCTGACTTGACCACATTGCGGCCGCGCATTATCGAATCCATGATATTGCGGAATCCCTTACCGTCTTCATTGCGCGCGCCCGCCAGAATTTGCTGCGAACAAGGCGCATAAACATCGCCGACGGCATTAACTGCGACGATTGCTCCAACCACCACTTCGGTACCAGGCACTTTGTAGCTCGCTGTGCCGAGGCCGCCCTTCATGGCATACTCCATCCCGAACATTTTGCCGACGGTGGCACCAGCTCCAGCACCGATATTGCCTTCGCCTGAAGCTTCGGTTTTCGCGGCCTTGCATGCAAGGTAGCCCGCTTCTTCATCTGGGCGGATAGAGAAATCGCCGACCCCGAGATCCATCAGGATCGCTGCCGGTACAATTGGCACAACACCTTTGCCGATCTTGAAACCAAGATTGTTCTCTTCCAGATAGCGCATCACTCCAGTTGCGGCACTCAAGCCATAGGCGCTACCGCCGGATAGAAGGACTGCCTGTACTTGTTGAACGTAATTGATTGGGTCAAGCAGATCGGTTTCGCGGGTTCCGGGCGCTGATCCACGCACGTCGACGCCAGCGGTTGCGCCCTCTTCAAAAAGTAGAACTGTGCAGCCTGTCGGGCGTTTTGTCAGCGTGTGATGGCCGAGCTTCAATCCAGGCACATCACTTATGCTTCCGCCAATAAGTTTAAGCATGTTGTGGTCTCCACTAGCTGCCGCTGTTGCTTTTACGCTTATCAATGGCATTGTCCCAAGGCCGGCAAGTGTCTTTGCAAATGTGCGTCTGTCCATTTATTTTCCTCCCCAAAGCACGTTCAATCTGTCGAGCTTTTTTCTTTTGTCCGACGCTGGCGAAGCACGTCTGCCACATAATTGCGTGACAATGCGTGATATAGCGGTTCGTTTGAGATCAGTCGTGCGGTACCATAGCCGAGCATGGAGGCGCACATAAGCGGGATGACATTATTATGGTTACCTGTCATTTCCATAATGATGACAAACGCAGTCATCGGGGCTTGAACGACACCGGCGAAATAGCCCGCCATCCCTAAAACTGCTGCAAGGCCAGTACTCGTTCCAAGCGCAAGCCCGATCGTGCTCCCGAGCCCGGCGCCAACTGAGAGGGAAGGTGCAAAAATGCCACCAGGAATACCAGAAGCCATAGAAAGTAATCCGGCAAGAAATTTTTCGAGAAAATAGAATGAGGGGAGTGGCAGGCCTTCAACAGCACTGCGCGCCTGATCATAGCCGGTTCCAAAGGTTGTCCCCCCTGATGCGATGCCTATAACAGCAACGATTAGTCCGCAGCCACCAGCAAAGAGAATACTTCTAAGCAGCGGTGCTTTTTGCATCAATCGTCGTGTCCGCTTTGCAATATTCAAAGCCAGAGCGCTGAATATTGCTCCCATCGCTCCCCCGATAACGCCACAGGCAATCACCAATATCCAGTCGCTGTATGTGGAAACGGAGATCGTTGTCAATCCGAAGTAATTATAGTTTCCGACGATGCCGAGCGATGCGAGACCCGCGAGGATCACAGCGGAAAGGACCAGACCATTCGTACGCGCAGCGTAGGAACGCCCCATTTCTTCGATCGCAAAGACGATGCCAGCAAGTGGCGTATTGAAAGCAGCAGCGATACCTGCGGCCGAGCCTGCCAGAATAAGGCCACGCGCTTGTTCCATGCCACCAAAACGAGCAGACTGTAACATGATCGAGGCGCCGATCTGTACGGTGGGGCCTTCACGGCCAATAGACGCTCCGCAGAAGAGACCGGCTATCGTCAATAGGATCTTGCCGAATGCTACCTTTACAGAAAGCAACAACGAACGATCATCGGGATCGGTCAGGTGGCGTGCGGCTATTGCTTGGGGAATGCCGCTGCCGCCCGAACCAGGAAAGAAACGCAATGCGATCCACGAACAGAGCATGAAGCCGATTGGTGTGATTGCAAGCGGTAGCAAGCTTCGCCAACCATTTTGATTGTTGCCGGTTAATGTTTGGAACCAACCCTGAGCGATGTCTGCTGCATGCGCAAAGCCAACACTGATCAGTCCTATTGCGATCGCGCCGCACCAAAACACCAGTCGTGGCTTCCACAAGCGTGGCGACAACCACATGGCTCGTGACCGGCGGATGAGCGGAACGCGTGTATAAGACTTACGCATAATGCATCTTTCAGGCTAATCTTTAAAAAACAGGAGGATTTATCACGGAAATCGTTATCAGTAACTGAAACTTGTCCGTAAAAGACTTTCCAATCAGTCATAAGCATGTTACCAGCCGGTGCCAATTCAACAAGTAATGAAGCTCAGTCGCAGCTCTCGGATTCTTATTCCGAAGAGGCGGCTTTTCTCATTCAGTAAAACCGGTAAAGGAATTGGCAATGGCTAAAATCGTGGAATCTTCCACCGGCGCGCTCGCTCTCACCTTCGATGATGTGCTTTTGCAGCCGGGCCATTCCGAGGTAATGCCAGGCCAGGTTGACCTGCGCACGCGCATTGCTGCAGACATCGAGCTTACTCTGCCACTCCTATCGGCTGCTATGGACACGGTCACAGAGTCGCGCCTCGCTATTGCAATGGCGCAGGCCGGCGGCATTGGCGTTATTCACCGTAATCTTACCCCTGAACGTCAGGCTGAAGAAGTTCGGCAGGTGAAGAAATTTGAATCCGGCATGGTCGTCAACCCGGTGACAATCGGACCAGATGCTTCGTTGGCAGACGCCCAGGCGCTGATGAAAGCGCATGGAATTTCCGGTATTCCGGTCGTCGAGAACGGAGCCAAGGGCCCCGGTCGTCTCGTTGGTATTCTGACCAACCGCGATGTGCGTTTTGCCTCTGATCCGGCACAGAAGATTTATGAATTGATGACGCGTGAGAACCTCATTACGGTTCGCGAAAACGTCAATCAGGACGAAGCGAAGCGGCTGCTGCACGCCCATCGCATTGAAAAGCTGCTCGTCGTTGACGACAAGGGTCGTTGTGTTGGTCTCGTGACTGTCAAGGATATCGAAAAGTCGCAACTCAACCCAAACGCTGCAAAGGATGCGCAGGGTCGTCTGCGTGCTGCTGCTGCAACGAGCGTTGGTGAAGATGGTTATGAACGCGCTGAGCGCCTGATTGATGCCGGGGTTGATCTGCTCGTGGTAGATACTGCCCATGGTCATTCGCAGCGAGTTCTAGATGCAGTTGCACGCATCAAAAAAGCTTACCCAAATGTTGCTATTCTTGCTGGTAACGTCGCCACCGCTAACGGCACGCAGGCGTTGATCGATGCTGGTGCGGATGCGGTGAAGGTCGGTATCGGACCGGGATCGATCTGCACGACGCGTATTGTTGCAGGCGTTGGCGTGCCGCAGCTCTCGGCAATTATGTCGGCTGTTGAGGCAGCACATAAGCACAACATCCCGGTAATTGCGGATGGCGGTATCAAGTTCTCGGGCGACTTCGCCAAGGCACTAGCTGCCGGCGCGGTTGCCGCAATGGCAGGTTCGTTGCTGGCGGGTACGGAAGAAAGCCCGGGTGAAGTTTATCTGCATCAGGGTCGTTCGTTCAAATCCTACCGTGGCATGGGCTCGGTTGGTGCGATGGCGCGCGGCTCGGCAGACCGTTACTTCCAGGCTGAAGTGCGCGATGAACTGAAGCTTGTCCCAGAAGGGATCGAAGGTCAGGTCGCTTACAAGGGACCGATTTCTGCTGTTCTGCACCAGCTTGCGGGTGGTTTGCGTGCTTCCATGGGGTATGTCGGCGCCAAGACGCTGGAGGAGTTCCGCGAAAAGGCGACCTTTGTGCGTATTTCCAATGCTGGTCTGCGCGAAAGCCATTCGCATGGCGTGGCCATCACCCGCGAAAGCCCGAACTATCCTGGCGGCATGTAAGCTGTTCGCTGCTAAGCAGAAAAAAAGCGGCCTGCATGGCCGCTTTTTTGTTATGCGAGGGTGACGAGTTCCGCATCATCAATGAGCAGATGGCCCGCACTCTCGAAAATACAATCAGCGAGGGCCTGAAAATCCTTACGACGTTTGCTTTGTCTGCGCCAGAAGAGGGCGATCTCGCGCTTTGGCTGGTCACCCTCGAATGGAACAATCCGCATTTGGTTGTTGCGTGCCTCAGCACGTACCGCAATCTCAGGAATCAGCGTCAAACCCATCCCATGGCTGACCATCTGCAAAAGTGTGGTCATGCTGGTCGCTCCATATTTCACCAGTTGGCGCTGTGGTGGGAGGGAGCAGACTGCCAGCGCCTGATCTCGCATGCAATGGCCTTCTTCAAGCAATAACAGCCGATCCAGCGCAACGTTATCCTGTGTCATAGGTGAGGAGAGGATCGTCTGGTCATTGCTGGAGGTGGCGATCAGGAACCGATCATCAAAAAGTTTCTGATGGGTAAGACGATCATCAACGAGTGGACGTGCTGCTACAATGGCGTCAATCTCACCTGCATGGAGCTCATCGAGAAGCTTGGCTGTTACGCTTTCGCGCAATTGCAGTCGAAATGACGGGTGACGCTCTCGCAATAGCGGGATGAGATGTGGCACTAGGTACGGTGCTACAGTCGGTATGATCCCCAACCGCAACTGCGTTTGCAGCAGCCCTTTACTCTGCGCTGAAATTTCCTCAAGCGCATTTAACTCTCTCAATATGGTGCGAATGCCTGGAAGCAACTCGCGGCCGAGCTCCGTCATAATGACTTTACGTTGTGAGCGCTCAAATAGGGACGCGCCTGATACGGCTTCCATTTCGGCAATCTGTGCCGAGAGGGCAGGTTGCGAAATATGTGCTAGCTCAGCCGCTTTCCTAAAATGCAGGGTGCTTGCAAGCGCATCAAAGTAGCGCATTTGTCTGATCGTGAACATGATAGGAAAATCCTATCAATAATAACAAAAAAAGCAATTGGAGATTATTATTGGAACGGGTCTAAACTGCCTTTGTTACCCAGCCAGGGCGTGATGCAGCGGGGCTGCCCATGCCAAAAGCTAGGCTGATTGCTGGATCAACCAATTTATTTTTCAGGAGGGAAATTCCCATGGCAGACCGTCCGATTATGACTACAAGCGCTGGTGCGCCTATTCCGGATAACCAGAATTCCCTTACCGCCGGTGAGCGCGGCCCAGTCTTGCTGCAGGACTATCAGCTGATCGAAAAACTGACGCATCAGAACCGTGAACGCATCCCAGAGCGTGTTGTGCATGCCAAGGGCTGGGGTGCCTTCGGCACTCTGACGATTACCGGCGATATTTCGAAATACACTAAAGCCAAGGCGCTGCAGCCTGGTGCGAAAACACAGATGCTGGCGCGTTTCTCCACAGTTGCCGGTGAGCAGGGTGCTGCTGACGCTGAGCGTGATGTACGCGGCTTTGCCCTGAAATTTTATACCGAAGAGGGCAACTGGGATCTGGTTGGCAACAACACGCCGGTCTTCTTTGTGCGCGATCCGCTGAAGTTTCCCGATTTCATCCACACGCAGAAGCGTCATCCGAAGACCAACCTGCGTTCGGCAACTGCCATGTGGGATTTCTGGTCACTTTCTCCAGAAAGTCTGCATCAGGTAACGATTCTGATGTCCGATCGTGGTTTGCCAACCGATGTGCGTCACATCAACGGTTATGGCTCCCATACGTATTCCTTCTGGAATGAAGCGGGAGAACGCTATTGGGTAAAGTTCCACTTTAAGACCCTGCAAGGCCACAAACATTGGACCAATGAAGAAGCTGAGCATGTAATTGGTCGCACCCGCGAATCCACACAGGAAGATCTGTTCACTGCGATTGATAAGGGAGAATTCCCGAAGTGGAAGGTTCAGGTGCAGATCATGCCGGAGTTGGATGCCGATAAGACGCCTTACAATCCGTTCGATCTGACCAAGGTTTGGCCACATGCTGACTATCCGCCGATTGATATTGGCGTGATGGAACTTAACCGCAATGCGGAAAATTACTTCACCGAGATTGAGAACGCTGCATTTTCGCCGTCAAACATTGTGCCAGGGATCAGTTATTCGCCGGACAAGATGCTGCAAGGGCGATTGTTTTCCTATGCGGATGCACATCGGCATCGCCTTGGCACCCATTATGAGAACCTGCCGGTGAACCAGCCTAAATGCCCTGTCCATCACTACCACCGCGATGGCCAGATGAACACTTTTGGCGGAATTGCAACTGGTAATCCAGATGCTTACTACGAGCCGAACTCATTCAACGGTCCTGTTGAGCAGCCGTCAGCCAAGGAGCCACCGTTACGCATCAGCGGCGATGCAGATCGCTATAATCATCGTATCGGCAATGATGATTATTCGCAGCCGCGTGCACTGTTTAATCTTTTCGATGACGGTCAGAAGCTTCGTCTTTTCTCAAACATTGCGGCTGCTATGACCGGCGTTCCCGGTTTCATCGTTGAACGACAGTTGGGCCACTTTAAGCTTATCCATCCCGATTATGAAGCGGGTGTGCGGGCCGCGCTCAAAAAGGCGCATGGCTATGAAGCCAATACGATTGCACTTGAAGAAGAATCGACCGCTGCTGCTGAGTAAGCGCTAAAGCACGAGATTGAAAAAGCCGGGGCTGTTGTTCCGGCTTTTTGCTTTTGCGCTGAGTTAAAACGCAGCGCATTTTATTTGCCGATTGCCTTTTCCCATCAAGGAAGGCTATGCGGACTTAACAAACATGAAGGAGCACCAATGCGACTTGGCGGACGCCTTCAGGCGGCAATCGAAGTTTTGAACGATATTGAAGCGGGCAATCGTCCGGCTTCCGATGCACTGAAGGACTGGGGTGCATCACACCGCTTTGCCGGTGCAGGTGATCGAGCGGTCATCGGCAATATCGTTTATGATACATTGCGCCGGAAACTTTCCATCGCCTGGCGTATGGATGCAGACGATACGCGTGCTTTGGCCTTTGGTGCGCTGGTCTCCGAAGGCGGCATGGATTTTGCCGCTATTGATGCAGTGATCGAAGGTGACAAATTTGCGCCAGCAGTGCTCGAAGGGCCGCGCCGCGAAGCTTGGGAAATCAGAGATATTGCGGATGCGCCCGCCTATATCCGAGCAGATGTTCCTGAATGGTGCGTGCCTTCGTTTGAAGAATTGTTTGGTGAACGTTGGGTGGAAGAAGCCGCGGCGCTTTCCACGCGCCCCCCTGTCGATCTACGTGTCAATCTGCTGAAGTCCAAACCAGAAGCCGTTATTGATGCACTGGAAAAAGCAGGTGTTGCCAAGGCTCCATTGATTGATCAGGCGTTGCGCATTCCGCCCATCGAAGCACTTGGACGCCATCCCAATGTGCAGAAAGATCAGTCTTTTCTTGATGGTTGGTTTGAAGTGCAGGATCTGGGCTCGCAGCTTGCGGCATTGTATGCGGGTGCAAAGCCCGGAGACCAGGTGCTGGACTACTGCGCTGGCGCAGGCGGCAAAACGCTTGCGCTTGCCGCAGCGATGCAAAACAGGGGACAGGTCCATGCTTATGATGCTGAGCGTGCACGCCTTTCTCCGATGAATGACCGCTTACAGCGCGCGGGCGTCCGCAATACGCAAATACACGGCAATCTCGATGCACTGGCGCCGCTGATCGAGCGGATGGACCTCGTGCTGACAGACGCGCCCTGTACCGGTTCCGGTACATGGCGACGCAGACCAGACGCAAAATGGCGTCTCAACGGTCATCAGCTCGAATCCCGCGTGCAGGATCAGCACGAAGTGCTGGAAGCAGCAAAGCACTATGTAAAGCCGGGTGGAAGACTGGTTTACGTCACTTGTTCACTGTTTGCTGAAGAGAATACCAGACAGGTAGAACGCTTCCTTGCTGAGAATAGCAATTTCGAAGAAGCAGCGCCTCGTGAACTCTGGAGAAACGTTGTACCGGATGCCGGTGACATTTCTCCTGCTTTCCCAGCCCGAGGCAGTGTATTTTCCCCATTGTCAACGGATACAGATGGGTTTTATGTGAGTGTTCTAAACAAGAGAGGCTGATTTCAGAGAGCTTTATGCCAGCGCACAGAATTGCGGAGCCTGATTTTAAAGAGCGCGTCGAAGAAAGTTTTGATCGACAGGCAGCAATGAAGTTAATCGGTGCCGAGCTTACCCGCTGTGAGCCAGGTATTGTGGAAGTCGAGATGCCGTTTCGAGAAGAGCTGACACAGCAGCACGGTATTCTCCATGCGGGTATCATTTCTGCAGCACTGGATTCGGCCTGTGGATATGCGGCGCTAAGCCTTATGCCTTCTGAGGCTGCGGTGCTTACTATAGAGTTTAAGGTCAATCTGCTCGCCCCCGGCAGAGGTGATCGGTTCTTATTCCGAGGCGAGGTTACGAAGCCCGGACGAACGATCATGGTCAGTGATGGACAGGCTTTCGCTGTCACGGACACGGAAGTGCGCCTGATCGCGACGATGACAGGAACGATGATGGTTGTTCAAGATCGTAAGGGGCTACAGGGATGATCAGAACGATTGCAGGTAAACGTCTTCTGTATGTGATGGCTACAGAGGCCGAGTATGGTCCGTATTTAAGTTCACTCTTCCTACCATTGATGATTGGTGTTGGCCCGGTTGAAGCTTCAATCAATCTAACGCGCTTTTTGGCCGTGCTTGAACAGCAGGGAGAATTACCTGATCTCGTCATTTCTATTGGTTCTGCGGGGTCGGCGAAGCTTGAACAAACCGGAGTGTACCAGGTTTCATCGGTCTCTTATCGCGATATGGATGCATCGCCGCTGGGATTTGAAAAAGGATGCACTCCCTTTCTTGATCTCCCAAATGAGATCGAGCTGCCCGTTCGGATGCCGAACCTGCCGCACGCCACGCTCTCCACAGGTGCAAATATCGTGACCGGGGCAGCTTATGCCGACGTAGCAGCCGACATGGTCGATATGGAAACGTTTGCCTGCCAGCGCGTCTGTCAAACCTTTGGGGTTGGACTAATTGGGTTGCGCGGTATCTCAGACGGGGTGCGCGAACTGCGCCATGTGGGCGATTGGGAAGAATATCTGCATGTGATCGACGAGAAGCTCGCAAGCGTTGTAGAGGAACTCGAAGCCACGATTTTCGATGGTTCGTTAAAACTTCCTGACAAGGATATGTCAGTATAGCCAAGTTTCTTAGTTGGATTGTTGAAACGTGGCACTTCTTCCATTGCATTTTTGCTGCTTTTTATCTAGATGCTCGGCATGAGCACCACGGCACATCCTGACACTATCTTAATCGTTGACTTTGGCAGCCAGGTCACGCAGCTAATTGCACGCCGCGTACGCGAGGCCGGAGTCTATTCCGAAATCGTTCCGTTCCAGTCTGCGGAAGATGCTTATAAACGCATCAATCCGAAGGCTGTGATCCTGTCGGGTAGTCCCCACTCGACGACGGACATTGGCAGCCCTCGCGCGCCGCAAGCTGTTTTTGAGGCAGGCATTCCTGTCTTGGGAATTTGCTACGGTGAGCAGACCATGTGTGCCCAGCTG
The DNA here is from genome assembly GCF_030268145.1 of Brucella sp. NBRC 12950. Taxonomy (NCBI): domain Bacteria; kingdom Pseudomonadati; phylum Pseudomonadota; class Alphaproteobacteria; order Hyphomicrobiales; family Brucellaceae; genus Brucella; species Brucella sp. NBRC 12950. The sequence continues at coordinate 4,316 of NZ_BSQC01000011.1, read as the reverse complement.
GGTGGCAAGGTCGAAAGTGGCCATGATCGTGAATTTGGTCGCGCATTTCTCGAAGTTCAGGAAGACAGCGCGTTGTTCGCTGGTATTTGGGCAAAAGGCACACGCCATCAGGTATGGATGAGCCACGGCGATCGCGTCACAGCCCTTCCTGAAGGTTTCAAAGTTATTGGCACCTCGCCTAATGCGCCATTTGCTGCCATTTCCGATGAGAAGCGTAAGTACTTTGCAGTTCAGTTTCATCCGGAAGTCGTGCACACCCCTGATGGCGCGAAGCTGATTCAGAATTTTGTACATAAAATTGTTGGTATCAAGCCGGACTGGACTATGTCTGCGTATCGCGAACAGGCCGTTGATGCCATTCGTAAGCAGGTTGGTAAGGGCAAAGTGATCTGTGCTTTGTCCGGCGGAGTCGACTCCTCGGTTGCAGCCCTTTTGATTCACGAGGCAGTTGGCGATCAGCTTACCTGTATTCTCGTCGACCATGGCTTGATGCGCAAGAACGAGGCTGCCGATGTGGTGGCCATGTTCAAGGAACACTATAATCTCCCGCTTATTCTTGTGGATGCGCAGGACCGCTTCATCAATGCTCTGGAAGGCGAGAGCGATCCGGAAAAGAAGCGAAAGACAATTGGTCGTCTGTTCATCGAAGTTTTCGAAGAAGAAGCGAACAAGCTTGGCGGCGCGGATTTCCTTGCGCAGGGTACGCTCTATCCAGATGTTATTGAAAGCGTTTCGTTCACTGGCGGCCCGTCGGTAACGATCAAATCGCACCACAATGTTGGTGGATTGCCAGAACGCATGAATATGCAGCTTGTGGAGCCGCTGCGTGAGCTCTTCAAAGATGAAGTGCGCGTGCTGGGTAAGGAACTCGGTCTTCCCGACAGTTTTATTGGGCGTCATCCGTTCCCTGGACCGGGCCTTGCGATCCGTTGCCCGGGCGGTATCACGCGCGAAAAGCTTGAAATCCTTCGTGAGGCCGATGCCATTTACCTCGACGAGATCCGAAAGGCTGGTCTTTACGATGCTATCTGGCAGGCATTTGCTGTTCTACTGCCGGTGCAGACTGTTGGCGTCATGGGCGACGGCCGCACCTACGAATTCGTCTGCGCTCTGCGTGCGGTGACTTCGGTCGATGGCATGACAGCTGACTTCTATCACTACGATATGAACTTCCTTGGTAATGCAGCCACCCGCATTATCAACGAAGTACGCGGCATCAACCGCGTGGTATATGATGTGACCTCCAAACCTCCGGGTACAATCGAGTGGGAATAAGTTGGCGTCTGGTAAAGACCGACACCAAGGAGCGTGATATAGAAGCTAAGCCCGCGTAATTGCGGGCTTTTCTGTTTTTTGGTGCGGCATTGTCTGGCACTGTTTAGCACGACCAAGGAGAAATTACTCATGGAATGGAGAAGGGCATTCCGCAGCTTGATGCCATGTCTCTGGCTCAATGCCATCGCGGCCATATCTTCCGCCTCATGGTATTTTGAGGCAGAAAGATGCTTCGAGGTGCCGACCCATACCAAGCTGCATAATCTGACGCCGCAATCCAAGTTTCACAAAGTGAACGACTGCGACGGGTTAAATTTGGCGGTAACGTCAGCGGGGTCGATCTCCTTTTGCTACAACTCTTCTGTCAACGGATTACAGGAGTCGGTCGCCTTCGCAGGAGGAGGTTTCCCTTTATGATCCTCATTTTTCAGAGTAAGTCGGCGCATCGTGGACCACCATGGCAATAAGTCATATATGACTTTCTATAATAATTAATGCATCAAATATGGTGATTTGACATGGGCTCTCCCAAGTCAAAACCAGCACTTGAGCGGCTGGTCCAGGATCTCGCAATGCGCGCCTGCGGCGTGGTATCGCCCTGGCGGATCTTGCCGTTTGCTCCGGCCCCCAGCCGAGTTCCATCGCCCGCCTCGAACGGGGATATCCCAGCGTCCCCATGGGCACACTAGCCGACGTGCTCATTGTATTGGACGTGATGGAGTGGCTGGCCGACCTGATTGACATCCGAAAGGACGACCTCGGACTGGCGCTAACAGCCGAGCATGGGCCATGCCGAGCTCGCTCCTCCGCGGCCTGGCGTCTCTGCAGACGCGGCCCCGACAGTTGGGAGCGCAAACTTCTCGAATACTTGTGTTGCAACGGCCACCCGATCTATTCGATCACGAAGACCCTTGCCGATATCTTCCGATACCCCAAACTAGTGGACCGATCGGCCGCTGTAGAAGGCCTGCGCGCTGCTCTCCAGCAACGCAATGCAACTCCATGCGCAATCGCTCAGGCCGCGAAGGCCGGCGGCGCCTGGAAGCTCATGCAACCTTATATTGGGGCGCTCACCTTTACTGGCTGAAGCACCTACGAATAATGCTAAGTCTGTGCGGGATTGGCTTTTCAAGATCGCCGACGCATGATCCAATATTCGCCCATGTGTGCGTCTCTCGCAGAAAATGCGGAGGCACGTCGATGTTTTGAGCTCGTAAATGAACTTATTGATTTATCTCGGGTTCAACGAGTCTTTTTAGCTTATCGAGAGAGTCCTGCCAGCCAAGATAGCAAGCCTCAGGCGGGATGATGTCCGGAACGCCTTCCTGGGTAATATTGATCTCAGTGCCTACAGATACAGATTTCAGCTCGATCGTCACCTTCATTTCACCGGGCAGGTTCGAATCATCGAACTTGTCCGTATAGACGATCCGTTCTCTGGGTATGAGTTCGATATATGTTCCGCCGAATGAGTGCTGCTCGCCGGTGGTAAAATTTCGAAAAGACATTTTATGCCCGCCGCCGACCTTCGCGTTCATTTCATGAACGGTGCAAAGAAAGCCGTAAGGGGGAATCCAGCTTGCAATAGCATCGGCTTCCACGAATGCACGATAGACCTTCTCCGTATTGGTTGCGATAACGCGGTGCAGGCGAATAATACTAGGCATAGTTTCCTCCCATTGCCTCTTGTGAACGTACCATCAGGCCGTTTTCGGATTGAGTAATAATTGCAAATATCGGCAAAGGTGGTCGATGTTATCGACGGCGTCTGCCGGATTGCCGCTCGCCTTAGCAAGAATGAATGCACCTTGGATGACACCCTGAGTATGCAGGGCCAAACTCTTTGCGGTGAAGTCGAAGCTCTTTCCGGATTGAGACATCGCGACTTCTATATCTACGGTCAACGTGTCTGCATGGCCAGAAATGCTGTCCCAGCACGCTTTTTGGATCGACGGATTTGTTCCGTAGATTTCCTGCGTCATGGTTCCTACAAGACAGGTGAACTCGGGCAGCTTGCCCTGAATCAGCTCGCTACGCAAAGCAACATAACCTAAAACCCGCGCCAATGGATTGGTATATCTGTGATAGGGTGCTGCCGCAAAAAAGCCCCCCGTCTTCTCCGACCAATACTCTGCTGCAGCGATCGCCAGATCTTCTTTGCTGGAAAAATGGTGGAAGAATGCACCTTTCGACAGTCCCGCTGCCGAGCAGATGTCGTCAACTGACGAAGCTGTATAGCCTTTTGTGCGAATGACGCGCAGTGCTGCTTCTAAAATATTCGATTTCGTTGCAGGGTTCTGCTTTTTCGCCAAGAGTCCTCTCCTTCAGAATACCATACCAACTAGTTGGTATATTATCAAGGTCGGATGTTTGGATTGACTCTTGGAATGACATTGAGACGGCAATCATCCCGTTCTAGCTGAGCGGCACCGCAGTGATCCGTAGATCGTCATTGAGGAAAGAAGGTGATGCGCGCTCTTTAGAGCCCTCTGCCAGAATCATGCTGGTTTGGCTGCTTAATGTTTGGTAAAGTTGCCTGGATTTGTCTGTGGAAAGAAACTTTGTATTTTTTTATGAATGAACGTTGACAGATTTGTTGAGTGGGGTCTATATGGCGCTCACCGAGGGCGGCGAGCGTCGCAAGCGACAGAATGCTTCGTCCTTGGAGTTAAGTTAAGCGATTAAGATTTAGGTTTTGATTGTTTGGTTTGGCGGCGTTGAGTGGGCGCGAGTTTGCTTGATGTATTGAGGAAGGAACGGTTGATAAGGCTGTGAATTTCTTGAAAAAAATGGGTTGACACGGTTTGCACTGTGGATTAGATACCCGGCACCGCTAAGACGGAGCGAGACGAGATTGAGAGTTTGGGCCGAAAGGTTCTGATGATTGAGATTGGGTCGCGGAGTTAAGCGGGTGAGTTTTCGACGGTTTTGCGACTGTCTGTTCTTTGACAATTTTATACAGAAGAAAGAGAAACGTGGGCGGCATTGTCTGCTGATGGTTCGGGTAACCGGATTATCGAACAGAACTTTGGCGGACACGT